>JAXJYT010000159.1:0-3108 GCA_036306845.1 Acutalibacteraceae bacterium
CATAATTAAAAACGCAAGGCTCTACGGTTTCGTAGAGCCTTTGTTGCATATATATGTGTGTTATGTTATAATTAACAAAAGGGGAGTGGGTTCTATATGAAAAAGCGTATTGTAATTATAATAATCGCAACATTTTTATTGTTATTTATTATATGTTCATTAGTTTTCAAAGATTTTATTTTTGCGAAAAACGAAATCTTTTCGGAAACGGGAACAAGCATACATTTAGTTTATGCACCACCCTTTGAAATAAAAAATACCACTAACCGATTTTATATAAGAAAAGTACAGAATTTAATTGAAAAATCAGAAAAAGAGATTATAGATACAAATTACGATAAAAAAGGATGGAAAATACGTGGAAGCATTACCGTTGAAGGTAAATATTACGATATAAATCTTGTAGGTCAAACATTACGTATAGGTGATACAACATACAAAATTAAGGATAAGCAGTTCACTGAAAAGCTTAAAAGTATCTTTGACAAGATAAAAAATCCTACATAAAAACACAAGGCTCTACGGTTTCGTAGAGCCTTAAATAATTACATATTATAAATTATATAATATAAAGTATAATCGCAAAATACTGTAAAATGCTGCCCAGCACCACAAAAATGTGAAATACCGAGTGCATATATCGGTGTACCTTTTTGCCCGCAATAGCGTAAAGCACAGCACCTATTGAATAGGAAATTCCACCTGCAAGCAACCACATAAATGCGGGGCGTGGAATAGATGTGAGTGCGGTTTTACCCGAAAATACAATACACCAGCCAAGTGCCAGATAACAAATAACTGAAAACACATTATATTTTTTAAGGTCAATAGCGTTAAGTGTAATACCGAGCGCCGATACACCCCAAACAATACCGAAAATCACCCAACCAAGTGCGGTATTTGCCTCTCGCAAAGTGCAGAGCGCAATCGGTGTATACGTGCCCGAAATCAACACAAAGATGGTGCAGTGGTCAAGTATCTGCATTACCTTTTTGGCGGTTGGCGGGATAAGTCCGTGATATACGCTTGACATCGTATATAAAAGCACCATCGAAAAGCCGTATATAAATGCGCTTACGATTTCGTAGGCGCCGCCCACAATAAATGCCTTTACAACGCAGGTTGCAAGTGCGATTACACCGAAGCCGCCGCCAACGATATGGCTTACCATATTAAATATTTCTTCACCGCGTGTGTAATCGGGTAAAAGTCTGTCGCGAAGCTTTGTCCTTTTCATTATTTTTTACCAAGCAGCTTTTCCATCATATCGGGTCCGTGCTCAACAAATATCCCCGTGGATTCTGCCATAGCTTCGGTAAAACTTTCTACACCGCCAAGCTTTTTACTGCTATCATATAAGAGATAGGGAACGGGAGCGGCAGAATGGGTTTTGGTATCAAGCGGAGTCGGATGGTCGGGCATAACGAGGATGCGAAAATCCTCACCGCAATTTTCAAGATACGAAAGCAAGGGCGCTAATGCGCGTGAATCAATAGCCTCGATAGCCTTTACTTTATTTTCACATTCACCGCGGTGACCGCATTCATCGGGAGCCTCAAAGTGCATATAAACAAGGTCGCAACCGCTCTTGAACGCATCTATACCTGCTTGCGCTTTACCCTCAAAATCGGTATCAAGGTAGCCCGTAGCACCCTCAACCTCGGGCGTTAGCATTCCGGCGCATTTGCCGATGCCTTTAAGCAGGTCAACGGCACTTACAACACAACCGGTAACTCCGTTCTTTTCAAAGAAATTTTCAACACACGGCTTAGTGCCTTCACCCCATAGCCATATCGAATCGGCTCCGCGAAGACCTTTTTTGCGGCGCTCAACGTTTACGGGGTGGTTTTTGAGTATGTCATAGCTTTTTTTCATAAGCTCTATAAGTGGCTTGGCATTTTCGTGGTCGCTTAAATATTCGCCTATTACCTGACCGCTTATATCGTGGGGCGGTACCATATTACCAAGCTCGGTAGTGCCGTTTTGCACAACGAGACAGTGGCGGTAGCTTACACCGCTATAGAATTTATATATATCGTTACCAAGCTCTTTTTCTACGGTTTCTATTATTTTCTGTGCTTCAGCGGTGGAAATATCACCCGCACAGTAATCAACCATTGTTTTATCCTCGTATTTTTCCTCATCGGAAAGCGATACAAGATTACAACGAAGTGTAACATCACTGTCCTTAAGGTCAATGCCGATAGATGCCGCTTCTAAGGGTGAACGCCCCGTATATGAAACTGTAGGGTCATAGCCCATAACCGAAAGGTTCGCAACATCACTTCCGGGCTTTAGTCCGGCAGCTACTGTGCGGCACATACCAACCTCTGCCGTGCGGGCAAGGCCGTCAATCAAAGGCTTATTAGCGCACATCATAGGTGTTTTACCGCTAAAGGCGGCATTTGGAGTATCCGCCATACCGTCACAAAGAAGTACCATATACTTCATAAAACATCATTCCTTTAGAGTTGTATTGATAATATAATAACACTAATTCCAAATTAAGTAAAGAAAATACTTTAATTTTTTTACAACTTGATATATTATATAGTTAGTAATTTATTGTGAGGTAATACTATGCAAAAAAACAGGGTAGAGGTTTTATCTCCCGTTGGCTCGGCAGAGTCGTTAGAGGCGGCGGTACGTGCAGGCGCCGATGCCGTATATATGGGTGCTAAGCAGTTTAGCGCAAGAAGAAATGCCGAGAACTTTGATAACGGTTCACTGAAAACCGCGGTGGAATATTGCCACGTCCGTGGTGTTAAGGTATACCTTACACTTAATATAATGGTAAAGCAAAACGAACTATCAGCGGCGCTTGATACTGCAAGAGCGGCGTATTTAGCGGGTGTAGATGCGCTTATCGTGCAGGATTTAGGCATTGCAGAGCTTATACATAAAGCGTTTCCAAGTCTACCGCTTCACGCTTCTACACAAATGACAGTGCATTCACCCTCTGCCTTACCGATTCTTAAAAAGTTAGGTTTTTGTCGCGTGGTACTGTCTCGCGAAATGTCTAAAGGAGAAATAACTGATTTTTGTAACGCAGCAAAGCAATACGGTATCGAGGTCGAGCTTTTTGTTCACGGCGCGCTGTGTATGTGC
>JAXJYT010000160.1:0-5729 GCA_036306845.1 Acutalibacteraceae bacterium
AGCTCTTCGGTAAGACGAACGTTTTCGGCATCAAAGGTACCGTTTCCTATGTTTTGCTTGTCCTTTTTCTTTTCTTCAATAAGCTTATCAATACCGTAAAGCGCTACACGGCGGTAGTCACCGATAATTCTACCCCTGCCGTAAGCATCGGGAAGACCGGTTATAACGTGGCAACGGCGGGCAAGTCGCATTTCTTCGGTATACGCCATGAAAACGCCATCATTATGCGTAGTGCGGAATTTGAACTCATCCTCAACCTTATCGCCAAGGCGGTAGCCGTAGGCGGCGCAAGCCTGGCGTGCCATTCTGATACCGCCAAATGGGTTAACACCGCGCTTTAGCGGAGCATCGGTCTGCATACCCACAATAAGCTCATTTTCCTTATCAATATATCCCGGCTTATAGCTTGTAAGGGAGGATACCGTGTCAACGTCAACATCAAGCACACCGCCGTTTTTGCGTTCAAGTGCAAATAATTCCTCAACCTTTTTCATAAGAATAGAGGTTCTTTCGGTAGCACCGCTTAAAAACGAACCATCACCTGTATATTCGGTGTAGTTTGACTGAATAAAATCACGAACGTTGATTTCATCCTGCCATACACCTGCATTAAAGCCGTTCCAATTTTTGTGTTCCATAGTAAAATCTCCTTTTGTCCATTAAAAAAGGGCAAAACCAGTTTTAATGAACTGATTTTGCCCAGACGGTCGGCTTAAAAACCAAAACACTCCACCGCGGTGGTCCGCGCAATCCGTCAGTCATGTTATGGTCTATGTGTATTATACACCGATCTGCGAAAAATGTCAATATTTAATAGTTTGAAAAACCGATATCCTTAAGAGAAATATTTATCTGCGGTTTCAAAAGTTCACTTTCAAATTTTGTTAAAAATCCGTCTACCATACTGCGTAATAATGCTAACGATACAAAGACAGGTAAAATTTTACGCATAAAAAATCCCCCAAAATTAAAAAAGTGTGTGCAACAAAAGCCGCACACACGAAAAATGCACAACTCCCGTTTGCTACCACACAAAACCTTTTAGCACCCAATACGAGAACGCCAAAACAGAGAAGGCATTTTTACACATAAAATGCTTCCCGTATTGGTGAAAAATATTCAGTTTTGTGTGGTACACACATGATAGCGCATATTCTGTGAGAAGTAAATTATTTTTTGAAATATTTTTTCATATACGAAAGAAGAACTACGCCTAAAAGCGGGAAAATTGCTGCGGTTAGCATACCAATTTTCATACCTAACTGCTCTGCGGTGATTGATAATACATCACTGATATTTGATGCCCAACCGATTTTTGAAACCTTATCAACAACTATTCCCAACATCTGCGGAGCCACCGAGCCGCCGAAATCACCACCCGCCGCCATAAGCGCATATGCGGCAACACCGACATTAGGGATTTTTTCTTCCATCAGAATAAGCGTTCCCGGCCAAAGCATAGAGGTGCAAATACCTGTAAGAACACATGCAAATGCAGAAATAATTACATTATTTACAAGACCTATTGTAATGTAGCATATAGAAGCTCCGAGCATACCGAAAAACAACACACTTGAGATGTTTTTACCGTATTTTGCATATAAGGTGCGTCCAAGTCCCAAAAGGATTGCAAAAATAGCAAGACCTATAATATCACCGACCGCTTTAGAAATATTCAGAGCGCTTTCCATAAAGCTTGAAATCCAGGTTGTCATTGTGTTTTCTGCGGCGCTTCCAAGGAAAATGCAGAGCGTACAAAGCATAATGCCCTTGTGTGATGAATGATTGGCATTCTTTTCAACCTCACCGCCTATATTCATTTGAGGAAGGGGAGAAACGGTAAACAAAATCGAAGAAATAACGGGTAATACAGAAAAAAACAATACAAGATATACCCAATTTTCTATACCGAAAATTTTAAAATAAAGCGAACTGATAATTACAACACTAAGCACACCGTAGGCGTATAGTGAGTGTAAAAAGCTCATATCACGGTCGGGTGTGGGGGATGGGATTGCCGCTACAAGCGGACTAAGCAATACTTCGGAAAGACCTGCCGCTACAGAGAAAATAATTGTACCGAGCAAAAGACCAAGGTATGCGTATTGCGGAAAGAAGGTGGGTAATAAGGCGTACATTATGAGTCCCGTTGTTGTAAGCAAAGGCATAAGCCGTATGGTTTTATGTATGTTAAAATATTTAGCGAAAAAAGTAAAAATCAAATCAATTATTAGCTGCGTGAAGAAAACCACGAGAACAAGTGTGCCAAGCAGTGTATATGAAATGCCGAATTGTTCACGGAAGGTCATAAAAAGCATTGGTGGCAGACAGAATGCCGAAGCCATCGCAATATAGGTGTAAAAACAGGCAAATCTTGTTCTTTTGAATTTGTTATCCATTATGAAAACCTCAAAAATTATTGTTTGGGTGGATTATACCACAATGAAATTTAAAAGTAAATATTTACTTTTAGTAAAAATAATGTTAAACTGTTCAGGGTGATTTAAATGAAATCAAAGGTCTATTTTTCTAAAGAAATTACTTCTAAAAAGGTGTTAGAACTTTATAAGATGGCGGGAAAGTTGCTTGACGGCAACGTTGCCATTAAGGTACATTCGGGCGAAAAGGGTAACCAAAACTTTTTACAACCTGAATTTTGGAAGGATATAATTGATTTTGTGGGCGGTACCGTTGTTGAATGTAACACCGCTTATGAAGGTGCAAGGTATACAACCGAGCAACATAAAGAACTTATGCGCGAGCACGGTTGGTCCAAGCTTTTTTCGGTTGATATTTTGGACGGTGAGGGTCCCGATTTAGTTTTACCGATTGAAAACGGTAAGATAATTAAGCAAAATTATGTTGGTAAAAATATTAGCAAATACGACAGTATGCTTGTGTTATCACACTTTAAGGGTCATCCGATGGGCGGTTATGGCGGCGCTATAAAGCAGCTTTCTATCGGCGTTGCATCTTCTTACGGTAAAAAATATATACACGGCTGCGGCACGACAGAGGATTTCTGGAACGGTGACCATGATAGCTTCCTTGAAGCTATGGCGGATGCCGCTGGAAGTGTTATAGAATACTTTAACGGTGAAATCGTTTATGTAAATGTTATGAAGAATATGAGTGTTGATTGCGACTGTTGTGCAGTAGCAGAGGACCCGTGTATTGCCGATATCGGCGTGCTTGTATCTACAGACCCCATCGCCATAGATCAAGCGTGCATAGATTTAGTTTATAACTGTAGCGATAAGGGTAAACCGCATCTTATTGAACGTATTGAGAGCCGCAACGGTATTCATACTATTGAAGCTGCCGCAGAACACGGATACGGAAGCAGAGAGTACGAGCTTATAAATTGTGATTGAAAAAAGGACCATCGGCAGATGGTCCTTAATTTTATTTCAAATCGTCACAGTGTAATACAACACCGTTTTTAGAAAGTGTGTTCTGCAGTTCGCTAATGCTTATTTTTGTAAAATCGTTACCGATTGCCGCGGCGGTGCCTGCCGCCTCGCCCGAAACGGCACAAACGGGAATAACACGGGTAATGTCCCACATATTGTCATCACTTGAAATACATCTGCCCGCAACTGCAAGGTTGGGTACCTTTGCGGAATAAAGCGAACCAAACGGCAGTTCGTATACGGGACCTGCCTTGCGCCAGTCACTGAACAGTCCGACACTGTCATCAAAACGCTTTCTGATTTCGGTGTCGTGCATTATGTATTCGCCCTCAATACACCTTGTCATTCTGTACTGCGGTATGGTCGGCAAACTGCCCATAGAATGCTCGGGTGTGATTTCACCTGACTTTAAGAAGTGGTCTTTTGCAGAGGCGTGTGAAGCTATAACATAATCTGAAATATCATCCGCATCAAGACCGCTATAACGGCGTGTGTGGCCTGCAATACCGAAACTTTCGTTTACCTTGCTGTCGGCATAGCCGTTCATAGTAAGCTGATGTTGGTCGCCCTTGTGGCAATAATACCAAGCGGCAAGGCGGTTTCCAATGGCGTGCTTTCTTGTCGGAACATTGCAAAGCGCACAAATATCGGCATCCCCCGTACAGTCAACAAAGCTATTGGCACGAACGGCAAAGCGCCCGCCCTTTTCTTCGAATATAACGGCATCAAGCTTGTTTTCGTTTAAAGCTACACCGCAAACCTGAGCGCCGTATACAATTTTAACGCCGTTTTCTAAAAGCAACTGTTCGCATTCAATGGCAAACAGGGATGGGTTATACAACGATTCAAAGCGGTATGTCTTTTTATCCGCAATACTGCCCGTACCGTTAATCCAAATTTCAGGCCGGCGTTCTTCTTCGCCGTTAGAATATTTTTCACTTCCGTGCTTTACCGAAAGTCGCAAAAGCTCCTCTGCGATACCAAAGCTTACCTGTGTTCCCATTCCGTCGCAAATGGGCAAATATATTGCGATTAGACCAAGCGTTGCAAGACCGCCAAGGGCAAATTCACGCTCTAAAAGTATTGTTTTAGCACCGTTTCTTGCCGCGGCTAAAGCCGCAGATATACCTGCAATACCGGCGCCGATAACAGCAACATCGTATATATATTTTATTTTTGTTTCCTTTTGAGCTTCAATAATGTGCATATTATCACCTCAACGATACATTTTAAAGGTAAAATCATAAAAACAAAACCTAAAAATATAAAATAAAAAGTTTAAATTTGTAAATTAAAGTCGTTGTTCAAAGTGCGCCTTCATAATTGCAGCGGTGCAAAATGTAATTCGTTCTTCTGAAGTGATAAGCGAAGGGAATACCTTAATCGGTCTTATTTTTGCAATAAGTGAGTGGGTGTTGATATAATCCTCGATAATCTTAAAAAGACGTTCGTGTCGATAGTTGAATTCGCCGTGTATTATAACGTTGTCGATTACCGTATAATTAACCGCATTAAGTATTGCTATTGACAGACATTTTGCAATGTATTCCATAGCGCTTATAGCACGCTTGTCACCTGCGTACCATTTATCAATAAGCTCGGTGTAGGAATAGTCGATATCAAATTTCTTGTGAATATTTTTAAGTGAAATAATTTCTTCAAGGCAACCGTAGTTTCCGCAAGCGCAGAGCGGACCATCAGGTTCAATACAAATATGACCAAGCTCACCAGTGTATCCGCTGAAGCCGCGGTAAACTTCGCCGTTAGAGGTAAGCGCCGAACCAACACCGTTATCAAATATTGCAATAAAAAGAGAGTTCTGAAGTTTAATTTCGCGCATATTAAGGTCGGTAATCGAAAGTAGGGCGGAGTCCTTATCAAGATAAACGGGCAAATCGGTCTTCTTGGAAAAATAATCCTTGAGATTATAGTTGTGGAACAGTTTAAAGTTCGGCGGGGAAATAATAACACCGTTTTTGCAGTCAAACGGACCCGGAGTAACAACGCCGACACCGATAAGCTTTTCCTCGGTAATATTATGCTTTTCCATCATATACTCAAGCTCGCACCACATACGGTCAAGCGCCTGATCGGCGCCGTCAAACATATCGGTGGGAAGTGTTCTTTGGTCAACAAGCTCTACCTTGTAGTTAACAATGCACACCGAAACGGATTGACGGTGCAACGAAAAGCCTACTGCATAGCAGAAATCAGATACAAGTTCAAGAGAAATAGCTGGGCGCCCAACGTTGTGAGAATTATCTGCGCCCTTTTCGATAATGCGGCCTTCTTCAATAAAGTCGTTTATTATAAGGG
>JAXJYT010000161.1:0-7763 GCA_036306845.1 Acutalibacteraceae bacterium
AGTCCGGTGGACTGTTTTTAGCCGCGACCGCAACGGCTATGCCGTGAGGACAACCACAGTTCGATAAATAAAAAAAGAAACAAGCCCTGTGTTTCCACAAGGCTTGTAAGTTTGATAATATAGTAATTATCTCTTTGAGAACTGGGGTGCACGGCGTGCGCCTTTGAGACCGTATTTCTTTCTTTCCTTCATTCTCGGGTCACGAGTGAGGAAGCCGGCCTTCTTAAGCTCTGCACGGTACTCTGCATTAGCAAGCAAAAGTGCACGGGCAATACCGTGGCGGATAGCGCCTGCCTGACCTGTAACACCGCCGCCTGCAACTGTGCAAACGATATCAAACTTATCGGCGTTATCGGTAAGAACGAGGGGCTGACGAACGATTACCTTCAAGGTCTCAAGACCGAAGTAATCATCAATATCACGATTGTTAATGGTAACTTTACCAGTACCGTTGTAGATACGTACACGGGCGACAGAGCTCTTTCTTCTGCCGGTGCCGTAAAAATAAGGCTTTCCTTCAAACATTATTTCTGTCTCCCTTCTTAGTTATCAATTTTCTCGGGCTTCTGTGCTACCTGAGCATAGGTTTCACCCTTGTAAACGTGAAGACGTGTAAACGCCTTGCGACCGATTGTAGTATCGGGAAGCATACCCTTTACTGCAAGCTCCATAGCAAGCTCAGGACGGGTCTTCATAAGAGTTGAATACTGGACTTCCTTAAGACCGCCGATGTAGCCTGTATGACGGCGATAATACTTCTTTTCAAGCTTCTTGCCTGTTAAAACTGCCTTTTCAGCATTGATTACAACAACGTGGTCGCCGCAGTCAACGTGGGGGGTAAATTCTACCTTGCCCTTACCGCGAAGAAGGTCAGCAACCTTAACGGCTGTACGACCAAGCGGCTTGCCTGCTGCATCAATTATATACCACTTGCGCTGAACCTCGGCAGGTTTTGCCATAAATGTAGACATAATCAAAACCTCCAAAATTTTAGTTGATGTGAGCATCTGCTCACTGTCGTGCCCGAATATAATACCATAGCCCAAAATGTTTGTCAACATTATTTTTTTAAAATTTTAATTTAAAAAACAAAATCTCGCAAATGCTCGTTTTTTCTCTTAAATGCTCGTTTTTTCTCACTTTCTATTTTTGAAAAATTACGACTTTTAGGGGTGGTAAGCAAAATCACATTGAAATCGGTAGGGTTTTATGGTATTCTATAAAATATGATATATTAGGGGGGTGTCGGCTTGCGGATATTGGCGGTTGGCGACGTATGCTATAGCGCAGGTGTTAAAACGGCACTTCGCGTACTTCCCACGCTTAAACGTGAGAAGGGGATAGACCTTATAATAGTAAACGGCGAAAACTCGGCTGACGGCAACGGGATTACACCCCAGAGCGCCGATATGCTTTTTGCGGCGGGCGCCGACGTTATAACGGGCGGTAATCATACGCTTCGTCGGCGTGAGGTGCATACGCTGCTTGATGAAAATCGGTATCTGTTGCGGCCGCACAATATTGATGCCAAGTACGGTACGGGCTACTGCCTTATCGATATGGGGCGGTGTCAGACGGCGGTGATTAATCTTTCGGGTCAGGTGTATCTTGAATCGCAAAAGGCTCAAAACCCGTTTTTAGCCGCCGATATGCTTATTGAACGCGCTAAAAGTGACGGCGCGCGGCTTATATTCGTTGATTTTCATGCCGAGGCAACGAGTGAAAAACGGGCGCTCGGGTTATATCTTGACGGTCGCGTATCGGCGGTATTCGGTACGCACACACACGTACAGACTGCCGATGCGCAGATTTTGCCAAAGGGTACGGGATATATAACCGACCTTGGTATGACGGGTGTTGTTAATTCGGTGCTTGGTGTTAAGAGTGAAATAATAATCGGTCGGCTTAAGGATGGCAATATGGCTAAATTTGAGCAGGAGGACACGGGCGAAAGCGCTCTTTCGGGTTGTGTTTTTGACGTGGATATAAAAAGCGGTCTTACGAACGGTGTAGAGGCTATATATATTAAGTGAAAGGATGTGGCGTGGTGAAAAGAATAACTGTTTTGTGTCTGATAGCGGTATTGGCAATCGGCCTTTGCGCTTGCCGCAGTAATCCGCCGACAGATAGCAGCAATCTTTCCTACGTTCCACCTACACAAGCGCAGAGTGGAAGCACAATAAGTCTGCTTTATGCATTTGGAGACAGCTTTAATCCTTATGCCGCCAAGACTGAACAAAACCGCAAGCTTTGCAGTCTTTTGTATGAGCCGCTTGTGCGTGTAGATAACGTGTTTGAGGCGCATTATGCCTTGGCGCAGGATATCACGCTTGAGGGGACTACATGCACGGTAGATCTTAAAAACACGTATTTTACCGACGGAAGTCCTGTTACGGCAAACGACGTTATACATTCCTTTAATCTTGCAAGGGCTTCGGCTACCGCATATGCTTCATATTTCGGTGGAGTAGCATCGGTTTCTGCCGCGGGCAATTCGGTTGTTTTCACACTTGCCTATAGCGACCCTCAGTTTATAAATCTGCTTACATTTCCCGTGCTCAAGGCGGGAAGTGAGGGCGGTCACAATGAGGATGGCGTTGAAATAGCGCCTATAGGTTCGGGCAGATATTATCTTGACAGTACGGCAAAGAAGATGCTTATAAATGATAATTATTATGGCAAAAAGGGTGAAATCAAGGAAATTCTGCTTATAAATGCGCCCGATGATGATTCGGTATCGCATTACGTTGAGGTTGGCGCCTGCGACCTGTATTTTACCGATATTTCGGATGGTAATATCGTTCGTATGAGCGGTAAACGCACCGATGTTAATTTAAACCACCTTGTGTATATAGGGATTAACAGTGCGTATGGCAATCTTCGGACCAAAGAAATGCGCTACGCCATATCGGCGGCGCTTGACAGAGCGGCAATTTGTCAGGGCGCATACTATAATAACGCTACCCCCGCGACAGGCTATTTTAATCCAAGCTTTGCGCAGACTGCGCCCGTTCAGACACTTGATAAAAACCAAAATTTGCAAATAACAGTTGAGAATTTAGACAAAATAGGTTATAATAATTTAGATGGGGGTAAATATTATAAAAACTCATCTAAAAAGCATGCGCAGTTTACACTGCTTGTAAATGCGGAAAACCGTTCGCGCGTGTTAGCGGCAAGGCTTATTGCTGAGCAATGCGCTACCGCGGGAATCGAAATAAACGTTATTGAACGCTCGTACGCCGAATATACATCGCTTCTTGCGGCAAATCAATTTCAGCTTTATCTTGGTGAGGTAAAAATTCTTCCCAATATGGATATGGCGCATTTGGTGACACGCGGCGGCTCGGCGGCTTTCGGAGTAGGGAACGAACCGGTAGCGCCCGCAGAGAATGCTGAGGGGCAAGTGAATACCAACACGGCTACGGTTTGCGAAAGTATGATAGCGGCAATGCGGCGCGGTGAAATCAACGCTGCCGATTTAGCGGGTGCACTTATTACCGAAATGCCGCAAATTCCCGTGTGCTACCGAAACGGTACGCTTTTCTATAGCTCTGATATTTCGGGTGAGGTTACGGCGACGGTTGATGATATATACTGCGCGATAGAGAACTTTACTCTTAAAAATAAATAATTTCAGGAGGATAAATATATGATTGCTTACGAAACCAGAATGGGCAAAATTATTATTACTGAGGAATTTTTGTCCAAGCTTATCGGTCACGAGGTAACTTCCTGCTTTGGCGTTGTTGGTATGGCTCCAAGCTCTAACCGCCAGAAAATTTACGGTTTGATTTCAAAGAATCAGGCGCTTGATACCGGCATTAAGGTAATGGGCGATGCTGATACAATAAACGTTGAACTTCATATTATCGTAACCTACGGTATGAACATAAATGCGATTGCCGCATCGATTACCGAAAAGGTTAAATATGTTGTTAAAGAGACTACCGGTATTACCGTAAACCGCGTAATCATTAAGGTAGACGGCATAAAGGAATAAGCCTTTGCCGATTTAAAGGAGTGTTTATTTTTGTTTAACGGAAATATATTACGCGATGCAATTATATCTGCCGCAAATAATCTTGCGAATAATCGCAAGCAGGTAGATGACCTTAACGTGTTTCCTGTGCCTGACGGCGATACGGGTACAAATATGTCGATGACTCTTGCAAACTCTGTGCGTGAGCTTGAAAAAATTGCGGGCGCTACTGCGGGTAAGGTTGCCTCGGTTAACGCTTCGGCGTTGCTTCGCGGCGCGCGCGGTAACTCAGGCGTTATTACCTCGCTATTATTCCGCGGCTTTGCAAAGGGTATAGGCGATGATGAAAACGTAACGGCGGAAAATCTTGCCCGTGCGTTTGAACTTGGCGTTGAGGCGGCATACAAGGCAGTTATGAAGCCTACCGAGGGTACAATTCTTACAGTTGCACGTGTAGCAAGTGAGTATGCGCGTAAGGCGTGCGATGGCGGAAAGGATGCGCTCGGTGTATTTGAAAGCGCTATTGAGGGCGCCAATATCGCGTTAGAGCAAACCCCCGAACTGCTTCCCACGCTTAAAAAGGCGGGCGTTGTTGACGCGGGCGGTCGCGGCTTTGTTGTTATTTTAGACGGTATGATGTCGGTATTTAAGGATAATATTATTATCGCATCTAATGCGGCTGCTGCCGAAGCTCCCGAAGAGGAAGAGGAAAGTCGCAATATGGCGGGTGAATTCGACGGTGAAATAACCTTTACCTACTGTACCGAATTTATAGTAAACCGCAATTCCGAGTGCGAAAAGGAACCTTCTGAACTTCGCGCATATCTTGAAACCATCGGTGATTGCGTCGTTGTGGTTGATGATGAGGAAATTATCAAGGTGCACGTTCATACCGATCATCCCGGCAATGCCTTTGAATGCGGTCTTACCTTCGGTTCACTTGTTAATATGAAGGTTGAAAATATGCGCGATCAGCACGAGCGCGCAAAGCACGATGCACAACAAGCACAGAAGAAGCCCGCAAAGAGCGCCGATTTAAGCGAAACCTTTAAGCCGGTAGAGCCTACAAAGCCATTTGGCTTCGTATCGGTTTGCGCGGGTGACGGAATCGCGGCGTTGTTTAAGGATTTGGGTGTTGACACCATCGTTTCGGGTGGTCAGACCATGAATCCGAGTACCGATAACATACTAAAGGCAATCGAGAGCACACCTGCAGAAACCGTGTTCGTATTGCCTAACAATAAAAATATTATCATGGCGGCAGAGCAGGCAATTCCGATAAGCACCCGCAAGGTAATCGTTCTTCATACAAGAACAATTCCGCAGGGTATTACCGCTATGCTTAATTTTGATGAGTCGGTGGATAGTGAGGCTAATGCCATTGCAATGCAGAATGCGGCTGAGGCTATTACTACAGGTCAGCTTACCTTTGCGGCGCGCGACTCTGATTTTGACGGTCACAAAATTACAAAGGGCGAAATTATGGCAATGGTGGGCGGAAAGATTTCCTTTACCGACACCGACCTTGAAAAAGCTACCGTTAAGCTTGTTAAGCAGATGGTTAAGAAGGACAGTCAGTTTGTAACCGTGCTTTACGGTGAGGACGTTACTGAGGCTCAGGCGGCTTCGGTTGAGGCTCAGCTTAACGAAAAGCTTGGGAACAAGGTTGAAATTACATTTATAAACGGCGGTCAGCCCGTTTACTACTTTATAATTTCTGTTGAGTGAGAAAACTGTTATGTCAACCCTTAAAACCGACATAAAATTTTTAAAGGGCGTTGGTGAAAAACGCGCGCAAATGCTTAATAGGCTGGGCATCGATACCATCGGTGCCCTTTTGCGTTATTATCCCCGCGCTTATGAGGATTTTTCAAAAATCACACCTATTTTTGACTGTAATGT
Organism: Acutalibacteraceae bacterium; assembly: GCA_036306845.1. GTDB lineage: Bacteria > Bacillota > Clostridia > Oscillospirales > Acutalibacteraceae > UBA737. Next base: position 5,885 of record JAXJYT010000161.1, read on the forward strand.
GGGCGAAAGGGTGTGTGTTAAAGCGCGTCTTGTCACCGACGTTACAGAGCATTACATACGTAAAAATATGACGCTTTACAAGTTTACGGTGACTGATGGCACTGCCAATATGAGCGTTACAATTTTTAATAATAAATTTCTTGCCGGCAGACTGCACAGGGGAAGCGAATATCTGTTTTTGGGCAAAATTCAAGCTGACAGTTATGTCATTTCAATGTCTTCGCCCGAAATCAGAGAAACCGCGGGCGGCGGAATAACGCCGATTTATCCCGCGGGTAGCGGAATTACATCAGCGGCCATTGAAAAGCTCGTTAAAACGGCGCTCGGTTTACCGTTTGAGGATGTTTTGCCCGAAAAAATCAGGTCAGGCTATAGACTTGGTAACCTTCGTGATGCGCTTAATAATATTCATTTCCCAAAAAGTAATGAGGCGCTCGTTCGTGCGCGGCGCTACCTTGTTTTTGAGGAGCTTTTTGTGCTTCGCACCGCGCTTATGCTTTTAAAGGGCAAAAACCGAACTGCATCGGATTTCAAGGTGCAATGCGATTATACCGATGAATTTTTTGGGCGACTTCCGTTTGCGCCTACCAATGCGCAAAGAAGGGTAACGGCAGAATGTGTATCCGATATGTCATCGGGCAGGATTATGAACCGTCTTGTCGAGGGTGATGTCGGAAGCGGAAAAACTGCGGTTGCGGCGGCGCTTATATATAACACCGTAAAAAACGGCGGTCAATGTGCCTTTATGGCGCCCACCGAAATTCTTGCAGAGCAGCATTTTGATACTCTTTCCAAGATTTTTGAGGGCACCGATATTGTGTGCGAACGCCTTACAGGTTCTGTGACTAAAGGTAAAAAGAACAAGATAAAGCAACGGCTTTCTACGGGTGAAATTAACGTTGCAGTAGGAACCCACGCGCTTATTACCGATGACGTCGTATTCGACCGATTGGCACTTGTTATCACCGATGAACAACACCGTTTCGGCGTGGCACAACGCGCGCGCCTTGCGGCAAAGGGCAAGCATACGCATACCCTCGTTATGTCGGCAACGCCGATACCCCGAACGCTTGGTCTTATAATCTACGGTGACCTTGATTTAAGCGTTATTGATGAATATCCGCGCGGCAGACAGCAAATCGAAAACTACTGTGTTGAATCCGCGCTTCGACCGCGCGTTTACGGCTATATAAAGAAACATATTGCCGAGGGCAGACAGGGTTATATCGTGTGCCCTATGGTTGAAGAAAACGAGGAAACAGGTCTTTGCTCTGCCGAGAAATACTATAAAAAAATTACCAATGGTGAGTTCAAGGACTACCGCGTAGGACTTTTGCACGGTCAGATGAAGGCGGCAGATAAGGATAAAATTATGCGACGCTTTAAGGACGGCGAATTGGATTTACTTGTCTGCACAACGGTAATCGAGGTTGGCATAGACGTGCCGAACGCCGCAATTATGGTGATAGAAAACGCCGAGCGCTTCGGTCTTTCACAGCTTCATCAGTTGCGGGGCAGAATCGGCAGAGGCAAGCACAAATCCACCTGCATACTTATATCCGATGCCAAGGGCGAAACGGCGCGTGACCGACTTTCCGTTATAAAGGAAAACAACGATGGCTTCCATATTGCCGAGGAGGATTTGCGCCTTCGCGGCCCCGGTGACTTTTTGGGCTCGCGCCAACACGGACTTCCCGAGCTTCGCATAGCCGATATCTATACCGATACCGAAATGCTAAAGCTTACGGGTCTTGCGGCGGCAGGCGTTTTAGAGTCCGATCCACGCCTTAAAGCGCCCGAAAATCTACCGCTTCGCGAGGAGATAATCGCACTATATAAAAAGCTTAACGAAAATTAGCAAATATGCGCAGTTGAAATC
>JAXJYT010000162.1:0-3299 GCA_036306845.1 Acutalibacteraceae bacterium
TAGGACATGCGTAACAGCACCAATTAACTTACCGTTCTGAAGCAAAGGACTACCCGACATACCCTGCACTATACCGCCTGTAGCGTTTATAAGTGCGGGGTCGGTAACTGTTACGATTAAATTCTGTGTTTCGCCGTTATTACTTGAATTGCGCTTTTTTACGGTACAGGAATAAAGCGTTGGCGTATCGCCATCTACGGTGCAAAGAATCTGGGCTTCCCCCTCTTTTACATCTTGCCGCAGTGCAATTTCGGTGAGATTTGCAGTATCAATTTCACCGTAGAGGTTGCCGTAAACGCCCATATCGGTATTAAGCGCTATGTCGGCTATTGTATGGTAGGTAAATTTACCCTTTAATTCACCGGGGGCGCCCGCGCTGCCCTTTTCTACAGACACTATTTGCGCCGCAACAAGTTCACCCGACTGGATGCTTAAAAGACTGTTGGTATCACTGTCACATATACCGTGACCGAGTCCGCAAACCACGTTAGTACTTGGACTGTAGAAGGTGAGCGTACCGATTCCCGCCGAACTGTCGCGCACCCAGATTCCGACGCGGTACATACCCTCTATTGATAAAACGGGATTTATCTTTGTATTAAAGGTTTTCCCATCGCGTACTACTTGAAGGTTCAACGCTTTACCGCTGGAATTGATTACGAATTCCGACAAATCCTCATTACAGGATATCGGCGTTCCGTTTACAGATTTAATATAGTCCCCAACCTTGATGTTGGCAAGCTTTGCGGGCTCCACGGTACCGTTTCCGTTATCCACTTCACCCGTTTCGATGACCAACACGCCCTCGGTATAAATTTTCATACCAAAGGGATTTCCGAGCACCGATACGTACATCGGGTCTACAACCTCAACGTTTACGGTTGAAAAGGGAATAAGTCCGAATATTTTCAAATCGACCTGCAAGCTATCCCCAGCATTTTCTGCCGACTGTTTGGACATTTTAGTACCGTTCACAACCGCCGTTACGGGTATTCTTGTATCAAGTTCAAGGGTTTGTCCGCGATTTATTTTGTAGGATGGCAAAATATCCCTGCTGACACCGTAAAACGCCGTAAAAATAAGACTGCACATTATAAGGCAAAAGGTGAATGTTGCCTTTATAAGAAACCTTAAAAATTTCATTTTCATCACTTCCCTTCTTTATATTTGCCACATTTGCCGAATTTAAATTAGGAAAATTTTAAATAAAAAAAGACAGTGCAGTAAATAAACTGCACTGTCAAAATTTTCAATTTTTTAATTTATTCACCGAACGGGAAATCAAATGTTCCGCCGCCCTGACTTGATGACGAGTTATTCTTATCATCCGCCTTAATCACCTCGGAATAGCTGGATTCACTAACGTTTGCCCTAAGTGTTACGTCAAAATCCGACTGTGTTCCATTTTTAAAGAGAACCGTAAGCGCTATTGTGTCCCCTGCCTTACAATCCTCGATAACGTCAAGCACAACGTCATCGGTGTTTATTTTCTTGCCGTTCACGTGGGTAATTATATCGCCCTCGTTAACCTTGCCGAAGATATCGCTATCCTCGCTCACTGTCACGATATAAAGGCCCGTATTATCATAACCGTTTATTTCTGCGGCAACCGAATTAACCTCGGTATAAGTAATGCCAAGCTTGGCGCGGTCTTTTACCTGACGGTCGGATATAAGCTGTTCAACTATACGCTTTACAGTAACTGTGGGTATAGCAAAGCCGACAGCATCGTATTCAACACCCGCAAGCTTTGACGAGGTGATACCGATAACCTGACCGTACATATTAACGAGTGCGCCACCCGATGAGCCGGGATTAATTGCGCTGTCGGTTTGAATGAGACTTGCCGAATAGCTTGAGGTGGTCTTAACTCTGCGGCGTGTGAGTGAAATTATACCGCTTGTAATAGATGAACTGTCGGTAGCATCGTTTGGTCTGCCCACCGCTACAACCGATTCACCGCAAACAAGTTGCCTTGAATCACCGAATTCGGCAATCTTGAATTCACCTGCGCCGTCAATCTTAAGCACGGCAAGATCACTTATGGAATCACCCGCAACATAGGTTGCGTTATATTCGGTGCCGTCGTGCATATAAATACGGAATTTAGGCGCACCGATTTCGGAATATATGTGGTCGTTGGTTACGATATAGCCATCCTTGGAATAGAAAACGCCCGATGCATCGCCCGCCTGACCCTTTTCGTTATAAACGCGGATACCTACAACCGATTCGTTAACCTGCGCATAAACCTGCGCGGGAGTCATCATATCGGTGTCCTTTGGCTTTGCCGCCAAATCGACCTTTACACCCTCACCCTTAGGCACGGACACACTGTTTCTGCCGACAAAATATCCGCCAACGCTCGCTGCAGTAAGTAATACTACCGCCGCAAGTATGCCAGCAAAAATGCGAAGGCCGCGACTCATAGGCTTATAGTCGTGTATTGGACGCGTTTCGGTATAATTAACCTTATTCCAAATTGGTGTTTCACTCGTATTTTCATCAAAGAAAGCGTCATCTTCTTCGAAGCCCTCAACGGTTTCTCCTACAGTTTCTTCCAACTGTTCTTCTATATCTTGCGTTTCGGGTATGGCAGTTTCTTCCTCCTGCATATCCTTAACCTCATCAAATTCGTTCATTTTATATCCCCCTAATTGTTAATCGGCAGTGTGAATTCAAATGTGGTCACGGCGTTTTCAACGCTTGAAACCGAAATACTGCCCCCATGATTTTGTATTATTCTTTTTGCCATATAAAGTCCAAGACCCGTGCTTTCCTTGTTATATGAGCGGGACTTATCAACCTTATAAAATCTATCAAACACGAGCGGCAAATCGGATTTCGGTATGCCCACACCCGTATTTTTTATCTTAAAAGTAACGTTTTTCGCGTCAGTTTTAACATCGAAACTGATTTTACCTTTTGTTCCTGTAAACTTTATCGCATTATCAACAAGATTATAGATAACTCGGTAAATTAAATCCTTATCGGCGTTTACAGTAACCTCGGGCAGCTCATCAAGACCAATAATTTCAATATTATTTTGAGTAATCCTTTGCTCCTGACTTATCACAACGGTAAGTATTTGCTCACGAAAATCGAATTTTTCGTATTGTGGTGTAAATTCGCTTGATTCAAGGCGTGAAAGGCTTAACATTGAATCAACCATACGTGAAAGCCGTTTAACCTCTGCCAATGCGATACCGAGATAGTGACTTTGGCGTTCGGGCTCTATCGTACCATCAATTATTCCGTCTATAAAGCCGCCTATTGTTGTCATCGGTGTTTTAAGTTCA
>JAXJYT010000163.1:0-3280 GCA_036306845.1 Acutalibacteraceae bacterium
ATTGTTTCGCCTAACCTATTCCATTATAGCTTGGGGTGATAATGTGAGTGTTAAGGATGCAGTGGCAAAAAGATTTGAGGGGCTTTGTGCAGAACGCGGCATAAAAATCAATGAGCTGGCAACTCTTTCGGGGGTTACACCGTCAACGGCGTATAGTATGCTCGATGAGCGCAGACGGGATATCTCCATTATTACCATAAAAAAATTCTGCGACGGTCTTGATATTACACTTTCGGAGTTTTTTACGTCTTCGGAATTTGATTCGTTAGAGCAAGAGATTTGTTGATTTAAGGGGATTATTATGCGAGAATATGACAAAAATACTCTACATAAGGTACAACAAGCAGAACTTTCCATCTTAAAGGACTTTATTAAGGTTTGCGAAGAAAACGACCTTTCGTACTTCGGCTTTGCGGGTACGGGCATCGGCGCCTTGCGCCACGGCGGCTTTATCCCGTGGGACGATGATATCGACGTGGGCCTTTTGCGCGCCGATTATGACAAGGCAATAGAAATATTCAAACGTGATTTCAGTGATAAATACACGGTGGTAAACGGTGATGAGTTTAGCGGTTATCCACTGATGACCACAAGAATCTGCCTTAAGGATACGGCCTTTGTTGAGGAATCCTTAAAGGGCATAAAATGTCCGCTTGGAATCTTTCTTGACGTCTATGCACTCGATAACGCGGCGGCAGATGAAAAGGCGCGCGCAAAGCAAGCGTTTGGCGCGTGGCTTTTCAGCAAGCTTCTGATTTTAAAGCACATACCCTTCCCCGTGCTTCCGTTCTACGGTATAAAGCGTAAGCTTGCGCACTGCGTAACGGCAGGTATCTGGGCGTTTTTGAATGTTTTCTGCATTTCCCACAAGTGGTTATATAATAAATGCAAATCAATAAGCTGTAAATATAACGGTGAAGATACCGGCATTTACGCATATTTCTGTGATACGGACAGATTTTCCTGTATGTTCGAAAGAAACGATTTGTTCCCGCTTCGCGAGGAAAAGTTTGAGGATACCGTAATGCTTTTCCCCCGGGAGCTTGAAAAATCATTGACCTTTTTGTTTGGCGATTATATGCAATTACCGCCACCCGAGCGCAGAAAAAATCATTTTCCGTACAGGCTTGAATTTGACAACAAGGGTGAACAGCTATGAATGCGAACAGAGAATATGAACCCGAAACGCTTAAGCGCACACAAGATGCTCTTCTTTCTATTTACAAAGAGGTTTCGCGCATTTGTGACAAGCACAACATAACCCTTTTTGCCGAGGGCGGAACGGCGCTCGGCGCAGTGCGCCACGGCGGCTTTATCCCGTGGGATGATGACGTTGATATCTTCGTTATGCGTGAGGATTACGATAAGCTTTTAGAAATCCTACCTAAAGAGCTTGACGAAAAATTCGGCGTTGACGATTGGCTTTCCAACAAGGATTTCCCTGCGCCTGATGCGTGCATATACCTTAAAAATTCGGTGTCCGTTCCTATAGAAATGAAAAACTGCAAATACCGCTACGGCATCAGCATAGGTATCTATCCTTATGACAATATGCCCGACGACGATAAAAAAGCAAAGGCACAGCTTCGCGCGTGCTGGTTCTGGACAAGAATCCATTGGCTTAAGGTTCTGCCGTTCCCCTATATTCCCTACAAGGGTTTTTTGCGTGCGGCAATCTATACCGTTTGCGGCGCGGCGCATCTGTTTTTGAAGCTTGTGCCGAAAAAATGGATTGTCGGCCGTTGCGAAAAGGCAACAAGGCGCTACAACAACACCGAAACCCGTCGCGCAGGAATTCTGACCTACGTTTATCCGTGGGATACGGTGCTTGAAAAGTCAAAGATTTATCCGCCACACGAGTTAATGTTTGAGGATTTAAAGGTTCGCATCCCTGCGTGCTGGGATGAATGGCTCACTCAGCTTTACGGTGACTATATGCAGTTACCGCCCGAGGACCAACGCAAAAACCATTTCCCCTGCGAATTCAAGTTTCCCGATGAATAAAATTTAATAAATAATACAATACACCCCCGAGAAGTCTCGGGGGTGTATTGTATGGGGATGAATATGGTCGGCACATAGGGGCGGTGCAGACACCCCGCCGTGCCATTGATACGCCCTTGGGGGCAGGCGTATCATCTATAAAAACTGCCGCTTACCTCAAGGGGACGGAGGAGGCAGGTTTTATATAAGTGAATAGTGAAGATTGAAAAGTGAAAAGTTAATGTGTGCGCAAAGCGCACGATATAAATAATGTTCAATGTTCAAAGTTCAATTAGCAATTATATGAACGTCGCGGCGCGACACCTTAAATTTCCGTTTAACACCGTTAATTGAACATTGATAACTGTTCGGTGTTTTGTGTTTTTATAATCCGAACCTTATATTCAGTAAAGGTGTCGGTCTGATACTGCTTCAAATGAACGTTAACACCCGCGTTCTGCATAGTAGTAACCAGCTTTGAAAGACTGTTAAAGAAAAGTTTTTCATCGCCTATGGCCGTCTTCCTTACGGGCTCACTGCTTACTATCGGCGCCAAATCCACCGTTTGCGGCGTGTTGTCGGGAAAAAGCAAAGCTTCTATATATCGGTCAGCTTGCTTGGTATTAAGTCCGTCATTTATTATGCGCTCAAGCGCCGTCTCACGCTCGCTTGCGTTAAGTCGCAAAAGCAGAGCGGCGCATTCTTCGGGCAGACCCGCCGCCGTTATTCTGTGCCGCAGTTTTTCCGAAAGCCCCAAAAGCCGTAGCTTTGCCGCAAGGGCAGGGGTCGAAAGTCCAAGCTTTGCCGCAAGGACACTATCGGTTATTCGGTAATCTCTGAGTATTCGGTCGATGGCGTTTGCCTCTTCAAAATAGTGAAGCCGCGCATACTGCAGATTTTCGGCAAGCGCTAAAATTTCGCCCTGAAGCTCATCCGCATAATGCACTATACAGGGCACTCTGCGAAGTCCCACAAGCCTTGCCGCCGCAAGTCGACGTCTGCCCGATACAAGTATGTATCTGCCGCCTATATCACGGCGTACACCTATGGGCGATATTATTCCGTTTGCGGTAACGCTTATCGCAAGGGAATTAAGCTTGTATTCATTTTCGAGCTGTCTGTCGGTGCGCTCGGGCAATATGATCTGTTGCGGTTTTAAATACACAACCTTTTTTGATTTAAGCATCAATCGGTCACCTCTTGTGTGCTAAACCAATTATGAAAGAAAAATTTCCCAATGTAAAGAAAAACGCATCGCATATTACGACACAAAAAAATAAAAGCCGCCTTATTTTAA
>JAXJYT010000164.1:0-4019 GCA_036306845.1 Acutalibacteraceae bacterium
GTTTAATTGGGGGAACTGTTCGTTGTCAACAAAGCACCCCTTAAAAAATCCGTATTGCATCGGCGACCATGGCTGAATGGTAATGTTGTTTAGTCTACAGTAATCAAGAACACCACCGTCACGATTAGTGGCAGAATCATTATACATATTTACGTTAATCCCCGATTGTATCATAGGGGCGTGCATAATACTTAACTGTAACTGGTTAGCGCATATAGGCATATCAAGATATTTGCCTAACAATTCTATTTGATAGCTATTTTGGTTTGATACACCGAAATTACGCACCTTGCCTGTTTCTTTAAGATACGAGAATGCTCGTGCAACCTCCTCTGGCTCCATTAAAGCATCGGGACGGTGAAGTAATAAAACGTCTATATAATCTGTATCTAAACGTTTAAGGCTACCGTCTACAGAATCAATGATATGTTCATAGGAAAAATCAAACATTTTTCTCGGTACGATTCCGCATTTGGTTTGAATAATAATATTTTCACGATTGTATCTTTTTATTGATTTTCCAAACCTTTCTTCACTTTTACCGCCACCGTAAATATCGGCGTGGTCAAAAAAGTTTGCACCGTTTTGTATTGCCGTATCAAGAAATTCATCACACTGTTTTTCACTCATATTGGCAATTCTCATACAACCAACGGCGACCGTAGGTACTAATAATCCGCTTTTTCCAAGTTCAATTTTAAACATAATAACACCCCTTTGTTACATTATAACATCCTTGGTGAAAAAAGCAAATAAAAAGCATTGATTTAATATATATATTATGATATAATTTTATAGATATTGGGATATTATGCCTTTTTATGCTTTGGCGGAGGTGAACGGTGTGCGGATTATCGGCATTGACCCTGGGTATGCTACCATAGGATACGGGCTTGTTGAATATAATAATTTTAATTTTAAAACGTTAGGCTACGGTGCCGTTACCACACCGCCTGATAAGGATTTCCCCGATAGGTTGGTTGATATTTATAACGATATTACAATACTTATTAAAAAATACAAGCCTGACTGTATGGCGATTGAAAGACTGTATTTTAATACCAATACCACAACTGCGATTGATGTGGCACAGGCACGCGGCGTTATTGTGTTGGCGGCACGGCAGGCGGGCATTGAAATTAGTGAATACACACCGCTACAGGTAAAGCAATCTATAACAGGCTATGGCAGAGCAGAAAAGCATCAGGTTATGGAAATGGTAAAAAGCCTTTTACAGTTAAAAGCCGTACCTAAACCTGACGATACGGCGGATGCTTTAGCTTTGGCTATATGTCACGGTCACACAGCGGGTAGTCTTTACGGAAAACTTACGAAAGGATAGTTTGTTATGATAGCTTCGGTTAGCGGAAAGCTTATTACAAAGGAATTAACCTATGTTGTTGTTGAATGCTGTGGCGTAGGCTTTAAATGCTTTGTTACAAAAAACACATGCGGCTGTCGGTAATATCGGAGATACGGTTTTTTTACATACCTATCTTTCGGTGCGTGAGGATGCGCTTGACCTTTACGGTTTTTCCACCTCGAACGAGCTCGAGGGCTTTAAAATGATAACCTCGGTAAGTGGTGTTGGTTCTAAAATCGGTTTAGCGCTTCTTTCAGAATTTTCATTTGATAAAATTATGCTATTTATTGCAAGCGGAGACGCTAAATCTTTAACTGCCGCGAGTGGCGTCGGATTAAAGCTTGCGCAACGAATTGTTTTAGAGCTTAAGGATAAGGTTGGAAGCATAGCGCCGCAAGATATCTTGAATGATGTTAAAGCGGTTGGAAATGCAACGGTTTATACCGCATCGAAAGAGGCAATAGAGGCGCTTGTTTCTTTAGGTTATACACAAAGCGAAGCTTCATTGGCGGTTGGCAGACTTGATCAATCGCTTTCAACCGATGATCTGATTCGCGGTGCACTTAAATCACTTGCAAGGGGGCTTAACTGATGATAGAAGAAGAGCTTGATTTTGAAAACCGAATAGTTTCCCCTGAATATTCGGGTAGGGATGATGATGCGGAAATCACCCTTCGTCCTAAAACACTTGCAGAATACGTTGGACAAGATAAGGTTAAGGATAATTTAAGCATATATATTAAGGCGGCGCTTAAACGCGGTGAATCACTTGACCATGTGTTGCTTTACGGTCCGCCAGGACTCGGTAAAACCACACTTTCAAGTATAATTGCGCGTGAAATGGGCGTTAACTTAAGAGTAACCTCGGGTCCTGCAATCGAAAAGCAGGGCGACTTGGTTGCAATACTTACCTCACTGAACGAGGGTGACGTATTGTTTATTGATGAAATTCACCGTCTTTCAAGAAACGTTGAGGAAATTCTATATCCCGCTATGGAGGATTTTTCACTTGATATTATTCTTGGAAAAGGTCCTTCGGCACGCTCAATCAGACTTGACGTACCGCATTTTACGTTGGTTGGTGCAACGACACGCTCGGGTCAGCTCACTGCACCTCTCCGTGACCGCTTTGGTGTTCTTTTAAGGCTTGAATTATATACACCTGAACAGTTAGCGGATATTGTAACGCGCTCGGCAGGGATACTCGGTATTCCGATTGATAACGATGGTGCGTTGGAAATTGCATCACGCTCACGCGGTACGCCGCGTATAGCTAACCGCCTACTCAAGCGTGTGCGCGATATTGCGGAAATTGAGTTTGACGGTGCTATAAATGAAACGGTTGCCCGTTCGGCGCTTTCACGCTTCGAAATTGATGAATTGGGTCTTGATGATTTTGACCGCCGAATGTTATCGGCTATTATAAACAACTACGGCGGCGGACCTGTCGGTCTTGAAACACTTGCGGCGGCAGTCGGAGAAGAAGCTATTACGATTGAGGACGTATATGAGCCGTATCTTATGCAAATAGGATTTCTTGCGCGTACACCACGCGGAAGATGTGCAACAACGGCGGCTTATGAGCATTTAGGAATAACACCTAAATCCACACAACAAACTTTAATTTAAGGAGATAATTTTATGGGTAGACTTTTTGGTACCGACGGTGCGCGCGGTATTGCAAATAAAGAACTCACTTGTGAGCTTGCGATGAACATCGGTAGAGCGGCGGCTTACGTTCTTACCGAAAAAACAACCGAAAAGCCAAAGGTGCTTATCGGTAAGGATACACGTGTTTCTTCTAATATGCTTGAAATGGCATTAGCGGCAGGTCTTTGCTCTGTCGGCGCCGATGTTGTGCTTGTCGGATTTATTCCCACCCCCGCTATCGCATTTCTTGTTAAGGATAGGGAAGCCGATGCTGGTATTATGATTTCTGCTTCGCACAATCCTTGTGAATATAACGGTATTAAAATCTTTGATTCAAACGGATTTAAACTTCCCGATGCATTGGAAGAAAAAATTGAATCGTTGGTGCTTGACGACGGTTCATCGATAACATATCCTACTGGTGGAGAAGTTGGTAGCGTATTTATGCGTGATGACTACGTTGATTTGTATATTGACCATCTTGTTGAATCGGTAAATGCCGATTTAAGCGGTATGAAAATTGCCATCGACTGCGCCAACGGGTGCGCATCGTATACTGCCGAAAAATTCTTTACTCGCCTTGGTGCCGAGTGTCACTTTATGCACAATACACCAAACGGCGTAAACATTAATGCGGGTTGCGGATCTACGTATATGAACGACCTTATTGACTATGTAAACGGACACGAGGTTGATTTGGGTCTTGCGTTTGACGGTGACTCTGACCGTTGTCTTGCGGTTGATGAAAACGGCAAGTTAATTGACGGCGACCGTATGATAGCCGTATTTGCACTTGATTTAAAGAAAAAGAATCAGCTTAATGCCGATACTGCCGTTGTAACCGTTATGACAAACTTAGGCTTTAAGCATTTTGCAAAGCGCAACGAAATCGCCGTAGCCGAAACCGGTGTTGGCGACCGCTACGTGCTTGAAGAAATGGTTAAGCACGATTATCAAATCGGCGGTGAGCAGTCAGGACATATTATTTTCCGTAAATATGCAACAA
>JAXJYT010000165.1:0-5146 GCA_036306845.1 Acutalibacteraceae bacterium
ATCTTCAATTATTAATTCGTTTCAAAGTCAAGGCAGTAGCGCACTGCGGTAAAGGGTCGCACCTTGCCGTCGGCAACGGCTACATGCAAGGGGTGTACGGCGTAAGCCTTCAGTGCCGCCTCGTCAATAAAAGTGGAATCAAGCATCAAATCGGCGTTGGAGGAGGGCAGACCGTTTGTATGAACCTTAATGTCAACAAGCCCTTCAATTTTGCCGTAAAGACCTTCAAGTCCCCGCTTTATTTCTGCCTTTATTTCTTCCTTTTGCTCGTTTGTATATTCGGACTTCAATGCCCAAAGAATAATATGCTTAACCATATTGTTATGCCTCGCTTTCTAATTTTCAAACTTAAATTCTGCGCCGTCGGTAACGGTGGGCGGATTATCTTGCGGTGTCATTACGATTTCTGAAGAGCCGTTTTCCACAAAGCGAACCGTATCGTTATCGACAATTTTAAATATATAGGTATACTTGTCGTCGTCGGTATGAGCCGTAATTTTGCCGTTGGCAACCTCAAAGCTACCGTGCGATAAATACGAAGATAACGGGTCATAGCGGAATGTGAAGGTATTATCATCAGTATTAAAGCTAACGGTAGGTTTTATCGGAGTATCGGTTTCACTCTGTAGTACATAGGCGCCCGATGAAACACCGTATACAGTATCATCCTTACAACCGCAAAGTGCGGTAAGCAGAATCAAAAGACAAAATATGGTGGATAAAAGTTTTTTCAATATTATCACCTCGAATAAAGTATAGCATTTATTTGTGTTATTTTCAATATTATGGTAAAAAACGGGACGGGATTTTTCCGCACACTGCCGTGTGCTATCGCCTCGCTAACGCTCGTTGCCCACGGCAGCGAAAACAGTACACTGTACTGTTTTCTTCCGCTACGCTCCTGCCTTGTTCGAATCCCTTCTTTAAACAAGAAAAAAGAGGAGCAGTATCTTGCGATACCACTCCTCTTTTTTTGGCCCGCTCGAAGGGATTCGAACCCCCGTTCTTCAGAATCGGAATCTGCTGCGTTATCCAGCTGCGCCACGAGCGGATATATTAAAGTAATAGGTAATAGTGAAGAGTGAAAAGGTTCGGTGTTTTGCAAGGCAAAACACAATATATATCGTTTTTGCGTAGCAAAAACACCTTACTTATTCACTATTACTTATTACCTTTTACTTTAAAAATAAAAGTATTTTATTTTTCGTATCCGTTAGGATTGTTAGACTGCCAATTCCAAGTATCTGCGCACATTTCATCTATACCGTACATAGCTTCCCAGCCAAGCAGTTCCTTTGCCTTTGTAGCATCGGCATAAACTTCATCGGGGTCACCCGGTCGGCGTGGGTCGATAACGTAGGGAACGTCGATGCCCGAAGCCTTAACAAATGCATCACGAAGCTGTAAAACGCTGGTGCCGTTGCCTGTGCCAAGGTTAATTGCCTCACAACCGAGATTATTAAGCGCCCAGTCAACCGCCTTAACGTGACCAATTGCCAAATCTACAACGTGTATGTAATCGCGAACGCCCGTGCCGTCAACGGTGTTATAGTCGTTTCCGAACACGTGAAGCTCCTTAAGCTTGCCAACTGCAACCTGTGAAATATAGGGCATAAGGTTGTTGGGGATACCCTTGGGGTCCTCACCGATAGTGCCGCTCTTGTGAGCGCCGATGGGGTTGAAGTAACGAAGAAGTGCAATAGACCAACCGTTATCCGAAACGTAAAGGTCGCGCAAAATCTCTTCAATAAACAGCTTTGTTCTGCCGTATGGGTTAATGGCGCCTGTGGGCATATGCTCTACAAGCGGCATTTCCTTTGCAACACCGTAAACCGTTGCCGAAGATGAGAACACAAGCTTCTTTACGCCGAATTCGTTCATAACCTCTATAAGAGAAAGCGTACTGTCAAGATTGTTTCTATAGTAGCGCATCGGCTCACGCACAGATTCGCCAACTGCCTTAAGACCTGCAAAGTGAATTGCCGCCTCTATCTTATTTTCGGTAAATATCTTGCGAAGCGCATCCTTGTCGCAAACGTCGTTCTCATAAAACTTAACGGTTTTTCCCGTGATTTTCTCAACACGGCGAAGTGACTCGCTTGAGCTATTGTCAAGGTTGTCGACAACCACGATTTCCTTGCCCGCATTAAGCATTTCCACACAGGTATGACTGCCGATATAGCCTGCGCCGCCGGTAATAAGTATTGCCATAATTTTGCCCCCAATAAATTTATTTATCTATCTATACAATTATACCTTATAGTAATAATTTGTCAAGAATATAAAGTGTCGAAAAAGTGCAAACGAAAAGCCCTGATTTTTATCAGGGCTTAAAAATCTAATTATCCGATTATTTCTCCAAGACATAAAAACGGAAGCGAAATAAGCGCCGCAGAAATCAGAGTAATAGGAATGCCTTTTAGAAATTCGGGCACGTCTGCGGTCCGGAGTTTAGCGTGAACACCCATAAACATAAGCGTTGCCGCAATAAATCCGACACCTACGCCCAAGGTGTTAATAAGCGTGCCTACGTAATTTAATTTACCTGCGGTGATGATTAACGTAGCGCCGATAACGACACTGCTTACGCCCACGATTATCAGATATCCGCCAAGCTTTTCAAAAAAGGCTTTAAGAAAGCGCTTAAACAGAAAACCCGATAAAACGACAAGTCCCGCGGCAAGCAGTACGAATATGACTATCTGCAACCAATAAAGACCCAAGGACTTAAGAAAACGGTTATATATGGGATACGTAACCGCCATAGAACAGAGCGTAACAAGCGTTGTGGCAACACCTGCGTAAAGCGGGTGCATAGCGCCGTCTGCGTTTAATATCGGCAAACGGGTGACTATTTTATCAACTATAATTTTGTTGGTGATAATGCCAGCAAGGAAAACGGATAGGATATAGGTAAGCTCAATCATTCTCCTTATCCTCCTTTTCGGTTTCTTTTATCTTTTTCGGAAACTTGTCCTTTAACTTATTAAGTGGACGCTTAATAAGCTCGGCATTTATACAATTTTTAAGAGAAAAAGATTTTAAGGGCGGAATATGATTTATGAGAAGCGTGAGTATATTCATAAAAACGATTGCATAGGAAACACCCTCGGGCAAATTACTGAAGCGGCGGATTAAAAAGGCTATAATGCCGCAACCGATACCGTAAATTGCGCGGCCGAGCATTTTGTGGGGGCTTGTACTGTGGTCGGTAGCCATAAAGATGGCGCCAAGCATTATGCCGCCCGAAAAAAGCTCTCCCAAAACCTTGCCGCCAGATATTAGTGTTATAAGGGCGTACACGCCAAGGAATGCTACGGGAATTATGGGGCATATAACCTTACGCGCCGTAAGATAAAGACCGCCGATCAGCAATAGAAATGCCGAAGTTTCACCGATGGCGCCCGCGTGCATACCGAAGAACAGGTCCCTGAGATTTGGTGCCGCATCGGCTACAAGCGGTGTAGCGGCGGTTACGGTATCAACGGTATCGCCGTATGAGGTGAGCGGCGCCGCAAAGGTGGTCATCATTGCGGGGAATGCCACAAGCAAAACGATACGCGCGGCAAGGGCGGGATTCACAAAATTGTTTCCTATACCGCCAAATGCCTGTTTTACAATGATAATAGCAATCACGCTGCCGATTGCCGCAACCCACAAGGGCGTTTCGGAGCTTAAGGTGAGGCCGAGCAAAAGACCCGTTACGGCTGCCGAAAGGTCACCGACAGTTTGCTCCTTTTTTAAAATCAGATTCCAAAGGAATTCCGCGGCTACCGCTGAAAGAACGGTTACAAGCAAAACTGATAAGGCTTTTAGTCCAAACAGTATGCATCCGTATACCGCCGCAGGACAAATTGCAATGATAACATCCGCCATAATACTGCGGGTAGTAACCCCATTCTGTACGTTCGGGGTATTCGCATCGGTTATTGGCTTACTCATTTTTTGCCTCCTAAAAAATATTAAACAAAAAACAATCTATCGTTATAATGGAATAGGTTAGGCGAAACAATTCTGTTTCGCCACAAAATCTTTGATTTTGCGACAAATTTTTAGTAAAAATTTGTCCTATCCCATTGCAATGAATGTTGTGCAAAATTAAATATTAGAATTTAATTTTGCCAAAGCCACTTCTAAAGTGGCTTGTCGGAACGCTTTTGAGCGTTCCGACTAACTACAATCATTATAATATAATTTTATTCGCATTTGCGTGTACGCGGTTGCGTAAAATGTCGAAATTGGGAGAAACTTGTAAAAATAGATTTACAAAATTATAAACGTATGATAAAATTAATTAGCATTTAGTAAAGAACACATTTATTATGTGTAACAATAGGAGATTATTTATGAAGCGCGTAATAACCTACGGAACGTTTGACCTTTTGCATTACGGTCATATAAATCTTTTGCGTCGCGCAAAGGAATTGGGGGATTATCTCGTTGTAGTTTTATCTACCGATGAATTTAACTGGAACGAAAACAAAAGAAATGCTATTTTACTTATGAGGAGCGCAAGGCGCTTTTAGAGTCGATACGCTACGTTGACCTTGTTATACCCGAAGAAAATTGGGACCAAAAGGTAAGCGACGTTAAGGAATATCATATCGACACCTTTGTTATGGGCAATGATTGGGAGGGTAAGTTTGACTTCCTTAAAGAGTATTGTGAGGTTGTGTATCTTCCTCGAACGCCCGAAATATCAACGACCAAAATTAAAAATGATTTATTAGAGAGTAAAAAAGCGTAGTTCTCACAAGATCTGCGCTTTTTATTTTTATTGAAAAAAACATTTAACTGTGATAAAATAAAAATGTATGTGTAGAAAAGAGGTGGGCGCTATGCAAGGCGCAAAGAAATTAAGCGTTTCGCAAAACGCTCTTTACAATACGGTGGGTACCATTATATTCTGTATATGCCAGTGGGCAACCTCGGCGCTTTTGGTGGTGCATCTTTCACCCGATGCTACAGCGGTTGCCAATACGGGACTGTTACAGCTTGCCATCAGCATTACCAACATCTTTTTCGCAGTATCCACTTATAATATGCGGACGTATCAGATATCGGATGTAAACGATAAGTACAGCTACGGTGATTATATCGGCTCCCGCTTTGTGACTGCGGTAATCGCGGTGGCGCTTTGCGTGGG
>JAXJYT010000166.1:0-1584 GCA_036306845.1 Acutalibacteraceae bacterium
AATTTGTCCTATCCCATTGCAATGAATGTTGTGCAAAATTAAATATTAGAATTTAATTTTGCCAAAGCCACTTCTAAAGTGGCTTGTCGGAACGCTTTTGAGCGTTTCGACTAACTACAATCATTATACAAAACAAGTGTCATATAATCAAGCCATAATATGTCAAATCAGCTCGTACGCTCTGCGCGGGTCGCCGTTTTCAAGATAGATTGTACCACGGTACTCAAAGCCGTGGCGTGAAAGCACGCCCTGCATCACCGAATTATCTTCGTGTGTGTCGATTCGGATATGCGAAATCTGCTCCTTGCAAAATGCAAGCGCCTCACCGAAAACGCCGCCGCGCGTGCCGTCACTTGCAATTCGGTGAATTACGCCATAAGGCGTATCGCTTCCCCACTTGCCGTCAATTTTCAGATACGTCGGGTCCTCACCTATATTAAAATAGAACACTCCGCACGGCACGCCACAGCTTTCCACAATGAAAAGCTTGCCGCACTTTATATCGTCAACCGATACCTCTCGCGAAGGGTATCCGCCCGACCACTGCGTAGGGTTGCCCGTTTTTCGCATAAACGCACGCGCCGCCGCATAAATTTCACCGATTTTATCCAAATCCGCTACCGTTGCATTTCTTACCATACCGTTCCCCTTAAACTATCTCTTTAAATATTTTAAATCGCTCGGCAGACCCAAAATATAATCTGCGGATACGCCGTAGAATTTACATAAGGTTATCAGATGCTCAATAGGCAACGGCCTTTTGCCGTTTTCGTACTGTGCATAGTAGCTTTGCGACGTACCTAAAAGCTTTGCTATATCTTTTTGATATAAATCTTTGTCTTCTCTTAAAGCTCTAATATTTTGCGGATACATCATTATCACATCACGCTCCTATACGCAAGTATATCACAGTTCATATATTAACTATTGACAGCAGTTCATATATCGACTATAATAAGTCAAAAAGTTCGTTTATGAACTTAATCGCAATAAAATGAGCCTTTAAAATGAATTATGTTGATGAAATGTTCTATAGAGCTAACACCCAACAAGTCGCAAACTTTTTATGGGTAGCGGCGAAATAGTTATAGACGAAAAAGCGACCTACAAGGAACGGATAGATAAAGCAGACCGTTCCTTTATTGAACACATTAATAAATGTAAATTAGATGAGGAAACAAAGAAAAGCATATTGGAAAAATATTTTGTATGCGCTTCCGATTTTCAGATTGCCTTCACCGAAATCGGAATAAAGCTTGGCGCGAAGTTGCTTATCGACCTTTTAGACCCTTACGGAAATTGACTTTTTTAATTGTGCATAATTTATAATCAGTCGGCAAAGCCGACACCTTTACTTCTTCACTATTCACTATTACCTATTACTTTCATTTTCATTTCAAAAAATACCGACGGCACTCACACCGTCGGTATTTTCTTTTTTACTTGATCTTACAGACCATCACCAAGGCATCCTCGGTGGGCTTGGCGTAAAAGCCCTTCCGTCGGCCTGCCTCGGCAAAGCCCGCCTTCTTGTACAGCTCAATGGCGGCGGTGTTGGAGACTCGCACCTCCAGAGAGACGGAT
>JAXJYT010000167.1:0-2444 GCA_036306845.1 Acutalibacteraceae bacterium
CACACTGCCCGGTGTTCCGTCGCTCTATTACGGTGATGAAGTGGGTATGCAGGGCTATTCTGATCCGTTTTGTCGCGCCACGTACCCTTGGGATTATCAAAATTCGGATTTACTTGAATTTTACCGCAATTTAGGTAATATACGCCTTAATTCATCGGCATTTAAAACAGGTGATTTCATTCCCTATACTATGCAAAATGACGCATTTGCCTATATAAGATGTCAAGATGAAAAAGCCGCGTTTATTGCAGTCAATCGCGGTGAAGGTGAGGTTAATATAACCCTACCGCCCGAATTCACAAATGCCAAAAACTATTTTGGTGTCGCACCTCAAGGTGATATACTCGCTCTTTCTCCTTACGGTTACACAATAATTACGATATAAAAAACACCTTGAAGATTTTAATCTTCAAGGTGTTTTTGTTTTTAGAAATCGTCATCCTCATCAGGAATTTCGTTCGTTTTCTCTACCTCATCCGAGCTTTCGGTGATTTTTCCGTTTTCAGTAACACTGAATATATCAAACGGGTTATTATCCGTGGTAGAAGATATTTCGTTATCAGCGCTAACGGGAATAAATTCCATCGGCTTTTCGGGACGGTTTACAAGCTTTATAACAAGCAAAACAATAAGAACGATTACAACTATTGCTGCTATGCAAACAAGCAATATAATCGCCTTACCCGCGGTGTTCATAGCAAGGAAGCGGGTGAATATGTTTTTGTTTTGCTCGGCCTTTGCAGCCGTTTCTAACGTGGAAGCAAGTTCAAAATCGGGTGCACGTTGAATGGTGTTTTTAGCGGTATCATATCTATAAAAAGCGTTCTCTCCGTCAACGTAGCAGTTGAATATATAAAAATCGGCTAATTCCTCATGAATTGATTTAAACGCTTTAACGGTGCCGCTTGCCGCCTCATAATCGGCATCGGTATAACTGCTTGGGATTGTGAAAGAAGGCACGGCATCCTCTAAAATATATATTTTATTATTAACGCTTACGTAATTAAGGAATACAAATTCGCCGTTTGTATCGGTATATGCCCAATCAGCGCGTGAGCCGTCATCGGCAGTAATATAGCAAAGGGTGTATTTATTTGCCACATCGGTTATAGCGGCAAGTTCACCCTCCTTATATTTAGTGGTGGTAGCCGTAAATCCATCGGGTATTGCTACATCGGCAAGGTCGGACTTGATATGAAAATCAACACCGTCCATAACAACAAGCGTGGGGTCTGCCGCGCGTTCCTGCTCAATAAGAGCGGCGGTTTCATCTTCATTAAGACGTTTGATTACTACCGTATAGGATTTTTTAGCACCGCTCGGCGCGGTTACGGTTATGGTTTTACTGTTTTCACCAACCTGCAAATCATATGTTCCGGCACCCACACATGTAGCGCCCCCGTCGGCAACATTAGCCGATATTGTAATCTTATCAATAGGATATTTTACAGTTACAACATAGTTTGTAGTCTTTGCC
Source organism: Acutalibacteraceae bacterium (assembly GCA_036306845.1). GTDB lineage: Bacteria > Bacillota > Clostridia > Oscillospirales > Acutalibacteraceae > UBA737. The sequence continues at coordinate 1,478 of JAXJYT010000167.1, forward strand.
GAAAAGGCAGGAGAAAGACCGCCACTGCTTACGCTAAGCGAAGCAAGATTTGCATTTGAAGATGGTGCAGGCTTAGTTATATTGACCGTAGAACTGCTATTTGCTATGTGCCTTGTATTATTAAAGTCAACACCGGATGCCTCGACACTTATACTCGAACTCCCTTGTGCAATAGCGGAAAAAGTTATTGTATATGAACTTGTGCGAACCCTGTTTGTTGTTGGGAAATTTGCATCAGTCATAATTATTTTTCCGTTGTTATTGGAATAATTTTGTTGGTCAACACCCTTAATGCTACTTAATTTCAATACACTTGAATTGTATTTTACAGTCGTTCTAACAAGAGATAGATCTACACCTGCATTATAATTAATGGTTACGCTAAACGTTTGTCCTACATTATAGTTTCCACCACTAACCGTTACCGTTGCTGCAGAAACTGTAACGGAAAAAATTGTTAAAAATACAGTAATAATTATTAGATAAGCTATGCTTTTAATTCTTTTCACTATATTACTCCTTCCTATGAAATAGGATTAATTTCTAAAATATGCAATCTAATAGCAGCAAACTCTATTTCATCTATTTTTGCATCTCCATTTATGTCACACGCTAAAGTCAAATCATTAGAGATAGAATTCACTTCTAACACATGCAGTCTAACTATCGACATATCAATTTCATCCACATTATCATCGTCATTAAAATCACACTTTTTTCTTATCGGCACAGACGGAGTCTCAACCACCGAAGGTGTGGGACTTGCAGTAGCCGGCATATTTTTAAACACCGGTATTTTAAACGTAGCATTTCCGCTCGTATTATCAACAAAAGCCTTACTTAAACGCACAGCATCAACAAACGAACCATATACCGATTCAGCATATTGATGAGCTACCGATTGTTGAGTAACATAATTAAAATTTTTGAAATAATATGTATCTTGACCAACCGATAAATATCCATC
>JAXJYT010000168.1:0-2155 GCA_036306845.1 Acutalibacteraceae bacterium
CTTTTGCTCTGTATTATTTTTTGTTTCCGCCATAGCGCTTGCATTTTTATCTGAATTTAAACCAATCAAGCTTATAATTTTACAAGTGTTTTTTGCGTTGCTGATTGTTTCGTATTACATTGCATCATTCGATTTGCCGGATAATATTTTCACATTTTTAAATGCAATATTTTTGTATTTTTCGATATTGCCCATAATACCGCTACCGGAAATAATTGATGTTAGATTTAGCGCTTGGATTTTCTTTTTGAGTATAGATGCAATTATTACGCTTTGTATGATATTAGGAAATCTATACCGCAAAAGGCATAACAAGTAAACCGTTTATTAAAAGGAGATTTGTAGGGACAGGCGTCCCCGACTGTCCGATATTATTGTATAACGAAAACAGCCCGCCTTGTTGGATATCCAACAAGGCGGGCTTATATTGTTTTTATTATACCAATTCATAGCCGCCTACGGGGCGGATTTTGAGGGGTACACAGCTGTTTTCGCCGTATATCGCTTCTATCATAGTGCAGTAGGCATCAAGACGGTCATTGGGAATATAGCACTGTATCGTACCCGCAAAGCCGCCGCCGTGAACACGGCAAGCACCCGATTTACCAAGGAAGTTCTTGGTAACCGCAATAGCAAGGGACAAGCCCTGCTCTGCAACATTTGAATTTGAATATAGGTTCTGAAGATACTTATAAGAGGATTCGCCCGAATCGTTTACATACTCGAAAAATTCTTCAAAATCGCCCTTTTTAAGCGCGGCGCGCTGGAGACCAACACGCTGATTTTCGTTAAAGAAGTGGAAGGCGCGAAGCACGGCGCGGTCGCCGCAGGTTGCGCGAAGCTCGCCCATTCTTGACTGAAACTCAATTTCATCTGCATCGCGGAGGAAATCAACGCCCAAAGCGTTGCTTATCTTTTTACATTCGATAGTGATATCGGCGTAATCCTGTGTAAGGTCGGCGTGGTTACCGCCCGTATCTACAACACAAAGGGTATGACCCGACTTTGTGATATCCAAATCAATTTTTTCGATAATGGGATTTGCAGGGTCGTTAAAATCGGCATAGGTAAAGCCGCCAACCGAGCTTGCCATCTGGTCCAAAAGACCGCAAGGCTTTCCGAAATACTCACGCTCGGCAAACTGGGAATACTTAGCGATAGATACCGCATCCACCTTACCGTCGTTATAAAGACCGTTTACGATGTTGGACACCAAAACCTCAAACGCGGCAGAGGATGAAAGACCCGAGCCCTTAAGTACGTTAGAGGTGGTATAGGCATCAAAGCCGCCAACATTATAGCCGTTATTCTTAAACGCAGCACAAACACCGCGGATAAGAGATATTGCAAAGCCCTTTTCGCTTTCATCTACTGCTAACTCGGCAACATTGATTTCGTCCATCGGATAGCCTGCCGACTTAATACGGACAATGCCGTTATCGGTAGCGCTTACAATAGCAATTACATCAAGGTCAACACTGCCCGCAAGCACGCAACCGTGCTGGTGGTCGGTGTGGTTGCCGCCAACCTCGGTTCTGCCGGGGGCGGAAAAAATGCCGATATTATCGCGGTCGCCGTAAAGCGCAAAAAATTCATCAAGCGCCTCGATATAACGCTCTGCCGCGGCGGAAATATCGGTATAAAGCATCGAAAAGGCATCGTTATACTCACCATTTCTGATGCGTGCTTTAACATCGGAAATATTCATAGAAATATCCTCCAACAAAAAATTTATGCAGTTACGATATCACGTGTATCGCGGGCAATAGCCAATTCCTCGTTAGCGGGGATAACGTAAACGCTTACGCGGCTATCAGCGGTAGAAATTTTAATATCATCGCCGCGCTTTTTGTTTTCTTCCTCATCAATCTCTACGCCAACGAATGCAAGGCTCTTGCAAACCTCGGCACGAAGACCTGCATCGTTTTCACCGATACCGCCCGTAAACGCGATAGCGTCAACACCGTTCATTGCTGCAATGTAGGAGCCGATAAACTTAATAATCTGATAACGCTGCATATCAATAGCAAGCTGAGCGCGCTCATTACCCTCTTTTGCTGCCGCCTGAACGTCACGGTTATCGTTAGAAATACCCGAAACGCCGAGTATACCCGACTTCTTATTGCAAATGCTATTGATATCTGCGGGTGAAAGA
>JAXJYT010000169.1:0-1810 GCA_036306845.1 Acutalibacteraceae bacterium
AACTATGCTGTTTATGGCTTTGCCGATTCAAAATTTGCAGGCAAGTACAATTGCTCAGCAGCAAGTTTTATATTCTTTAAACGGAACGGCACATTTGGCGGATGAAACTGCTACGGACACTTCTTGCCTTTATTATGATACTTTTACAGTTTCTGATGGGTATACCGCCGCTTTGGGTAACAGTAATGTAACGGGCATAGCCACTTATGACGAGGCACAGCAAAACTTATCAATCGGCGGATTTGGCGGATCTAATGAACATAGACTTGTTCCTTTTGCCGGCATTACGGATGCAGCCAATTTGCAGAACTATATGATATCGGCGGATATTTCGGTTAAAGCAAGCAGTGCTATAGCCGGTGTTTCTGCGTATACTAATGGTGCTGTTAAAGGTTTTACGGGTTATGAATTTTATATAATGGAAGATGAATTGTACTTAAGATGCAGGGCAACGAGTGAACTGAAGGTTCGAAAGGATAGCATTACAAACTATTTCCCCGATTATAAAACGGGTGACACCATCCGCCTTTCTTTAGCGGTGGTGACAAACGATAATAATGTAGAGGCAGTAGGTATCATTTCATATAATGGTGTAAATAAAATTGTAGGCGGCAAGCATACTTTTACCGGTGCTGATAGGTGGACCTGTGGCATTCCTGCCCTTCGCGCATTTGCGAGCACCACAACGGAAATCCTTTACACTGCGGATAATGTTTTGGTAGAGGCCGTGACAGGAGGAATTGACGGCGTCATAAGCGAAATAATTAATAAAGAGGCGCTATATTCTTTAAATGGAACGGCACATTCGGCGGACGGCAGACGCGAAAAGGAGCCTTTTGGCACTAACTATTCGGTATCGCTTTTTGCAAACGTTAAGGGTCCCGTGTCGGTTATTGCTTCAATGACAAAGCAACATTTCGAAAATGCCATGAACGGCGGACCGCTTACCCTTGAATTCCATCAGAGCATCTTTGCGGATGATGACGGAATAGAAAAGGTGGGACTTCTTGTTAAGAACTTTATAGACCGTGGTGGTCATCAGTTGCAGCTTAACACGGTAAATCTTGATAAAATGCTTGATGCGCAGAAGCACCCAGAAAATTACAGACAGTTGGTAGTTCGCATCTGGGGTTGGAGCGCGTACTTTGTAGAACTTGACAAAGAGTATCAAGACCATGTTATAGCCCGTCAGGCGTATACTGTATGATAGGAACTATATTTGATATTAAAGAAATGGCAGTGCACGACGGTCCGGGAATCAGAACAACGGTCTTTCTTAAGGGCTGTCCGCTCAGATGCCGTTGGTGTCATAACCCCGAAGGCTTTACGGCAGAGCCGCAGCTTATGTACAAGGATGTGCGTTGCATAAAATGTGATAGCTGTAAAAGGGAATGTGGACACGAAGAATGTAAGCCTTTTGGAAGGTGTATTCACGCTTGTCCCGAAAATTGCCTTGAAATTACGGGCAAAAAAGTAAATGCCAAAGAATTGGCAAAAGAGCTAAAAAAATCTGCAGACGTTTTGGGTGACGATTTTGGCGGTTTTACCTTTTCGGGTGGCGAGCCGTTAGCGCAACCTGAATTTCTGTTAGAGCTTACAAAGGAATTAAAGGGTTACCATCTTTGCATAGAAACAAGCGGATATGCGAAAAGTGAAATCTTTAAATCGGTTAGAGATAAGCTTGATTTTGTAATTATGGATATTAAGCTTATGGACAGTGACCTGCATAAAGAATACACAGGGGTAGAAAATGAAATTATTCTAAAAAACCTTGAAATTCTTAAAAATGTCGGCAAGCCGTATATTATAC
>JAXJYT010000170.1:0-5767 GCA_036306845.1 Acutalibacteraceae bacterium
TATCAATACTGCACCAAGCCTCTTTTAAATTCACACCGCCGCCACGTATAGATTTCACCTCGGTACCCGAAAGAGCAATACCGGCTTCGAAGCTTTCAATAACAAAATATTCGTGAAAAGCTTTTTTATTTGTTGCAATGGTTTTTGTGTTTTCCAAAGCCGACACTCCTCTCTAAAAAAATTATTGACTATTATAGACTAAAATCTTCAGCCGAATAATTATCAGAAGGTTTTATACGATTTGGTGTCCTTTTAAGTGGATCGTATTTATAATGGCGACAAGCATCAACACGTGTAGTTACACCGTGCTTTTTACAAAAAATATCATCACAATAATCTGATGCTTTTCCATGAATACACCAAGCACACGATTTTGTAAGCTTTTTATTAAACAGCGCTTTAGCCATCATAATCATCTCCAAGGAAGTATTATAACACATCATCTAAAATTTTTCTACTACGATTTTTTCCATTTAAAGAAATTATAAGCATTATTACCATTATTGTCAAAGAAAATACAATTTTTATATTATTGAAATCATACGAAAGACTGTCAATGTTTATATTGCTTACTGTTTGAACATTGATTTTAAAAAGTATTGTAAGTATATATAAAATCAATGAAGATAATCCGCCATGCGTGATTCTGGACACTATAAACAAAGGTAAATTTAAGCCACAAGATCTGCTACAGGCAATAATTTGGAACCATACGGCAAATCCTGAAAAACCTAATAAAAACGAAATCAGATATATATTTTTAACTTTTGCTACAGATGTTGTTACCTCACAAAGTATTGTTAAAATTTTAAATATTGAAAAACGGTTTGATAAAACGCATAAATATTCATTTATAACTGAAAACAAGATAACAAATGAACAAATCGAAAGAATAGAGCTTGCTGCTTGTGATGTACTGCTTACAAATATTTCGGACAACTCTTCATTTGTATTCGTTTTGGAAATACATTTAATTTCATTGTGTTTAATTCTTCTCTTTAACAAAGTAGCAATAATAAATGAAGCAAAAATATGCGCTATAAGCATTAATAATCCTATTTTTTTAGAATGCAGTATTCCTTCGCCGATTGCTACTGCAATAAAAGCGGGTCCGGCATTCACGCAGTAACACTGCATTATATTTGCATCGTTTTTTGAAATTTTATTATTATCAAATAATTGATTTATAAGTCTGGCGCCGATTGGGTATCCACCGAGCATCGAGAAGAGCATTATGAAAAACATATCCGACGTCTGATTAAAAATCTTTTTAGATAATATTTCAATAAAGGAAAAATTTTTAATAACATCACAATTCAGTAAAAAGATTACAAATACACTAAATGGAAACAGCGCAGGGATTATAACGTTTCCGCATATTAATAACCCACTGCTTGCTCCGTTAATACAAACATCAGGTGCGATGATAATTAAAGCAAAAATAATGAATACAATAAATGTTAAAATAATTTTTTTCATATACATCACCTTAAGAAAATATATGCAAAATAGAATTATTATATTTTTAGATTCATATTTTTTATTAGTATAAATAAGGGGAGTGCATATTCTTGCCTAAATTCAAATTTAAGTCGGCAAGGAAAAATAAAATTAATTTGATTGAAAACAAAAATGAAATAATTAGAAACGATATTTTCGGAGCAAATTGTCAGATATTTTCCAATAGGGAATTAGTTGTTGATGGATGTTTAAACATTTTTGAATACGATGAAAGTTATATAAAGCTTAATTTGTGTAAAGGAACACTTTCGATAAGTGGAAGTATGCTTAATATATCAGGTTTTGAAGATGATATTATAACAATAAAAGGTACAATTTCAACTTTAGAATTCTGTTAGCGGTGATATATTATGTTTTTGAAGCTGATTCGATGGTTCAAAGGATTTTTGGTAATTAATATTTCGGGTGATAATACCGAAATGTTACTAAATGCAACATCAAAAAACGGTATAAAAATATGGAGCCTTTATTGTAAGAAACAAAATATAACAGGTTGCATAGGTATAAAAGACTTTAAAAAACTTAAAAAAATAAAAAGAAATGGTAGTAAGATTAAAATAATCAAAAAAACCGGAATTCCTTTTTATATATACAAACACAAAAACAGATGCGGCATTTTGATTGGTTTAATTGTGTTTTTTTTAATTATTAAAATGCTTTCATTACATATTTGGAGTATTAACGTTATAGGATGCAAAAAAATACCTGAGTTTGATATTTTATCAAGTTGCAAAGAATTATCAATAATTCAAGGGATAAAGGCATCAAAAATTAATCCGCAAAATGATGCACAAAGATTATTGCTTATAAGGGATGATATTGCATGGGCATCTCTTAATATTGAGGGTTGTGTGCTAACGGTAAACGTCACTGAAATAGAACCCGAAAATAAAACGAAACAACAAGTGCCCTGTAACTTAAAAGCTTCGTATGAAGGAATTATTAAAAAAATTGACGTAACGTCGGGTAACACTATTGTAAAGGTCGGCGATGTAGTTAATAAAGGTGATGTATTGGTTTCGGGTATAATTGAAAGAAATACAAGTACAGTTTTTGTACCCTCGTACGGAAGAATATTAGCCGCTACACAAAGGTCAATAACAAAGCAATCAAAATTTAAAGTAGAAACTGAAATACCAAACGGTATAATTAAAAAAAGTAATATGTTATCAATTTTTAATATTGATATTCCGCTATACTTAGGAACAGGCAAAAGAGTGGGATTTGTCACTGTAAAAAAATCAAGATTAAATATTTTAGGAAAACCTATGCCGATTATTTTATACACTTCACAAAACGAAATAACAGAAAAGATTAAAATCACACATTCACGCGAAGAGCTTGTTGATATATTGTCAAAGCAAATTGATGAAGAAATCGATAAAATGCATCTGGAAGAGTATACACAAACCGATATTAACATCACAGAGGATGAAAATGGTGTAAGAGTTACAAAATACTATAATTGTCTCGAAAATATTGCATACCAGGATACAATAATAGTTAATACAGTTAATTGACAGTGTTTGTTAAATGTTGTATAATAATATAAAATATTTTAAGGAGAGTTTTATTGGAACAGCTTATTGATATCGAACGGGTTGAGCAGTTGGCTTATCTGTTTGGAAACTTTGATGAAAACATTAAAAGAATTGAAAAAGAATATAATGTTTCCATAACCTCACACGGTGGTAGTCTGAAAATCAGCGGTAATGAATATGAGGTTTCTAAGGCCTCACGGGTGATAAACGGTTTGCTTACAATGATTAATAAGGGTGAAGCGTTAACACCGCAAAATATTGATTACGTTATCAATCTTGTGGACGATGGAGAGGATGATAAAATCTCCAATTTAACCGATGCCGACTGTATTTGTGTTACATCGCGCGGTAAACCTGTTAAGCCTAAAACGTTAGGTCAAAAACGGTATGTTGAAGCGATTAAAAACAATACTATAACAATTGGTGTTGGTCCTGCCGGAACGGGAAAAACCTATCTTGCAGTCGCACAGGCGGTAAATGCATTCAGGGCAAAACAGGTTAATAGAATAATTTTAACTCGCCCTGCGGTCGAAGCAGGTGAAAAATTGGGCTTTCTGCCGGGTGATTTGCAACAAAAGGTTGACCCGTATCTAAGACCGCTATACGATGCATTGTTCGACATGCTTGGTGCGGAAAACTTTCAAAAATGTCAGGAGCGCGGTGATATAGAGGTTGCACCCCTTGCATATATGCGCGGCAGAACACTTGATGATAGTTTTATTATTCTTGATGAAGCTCAGAATACAACTGGTGAGCAAATGAAGATGTTTCTTACCCGTTTAGGTTTTAATTCAAAAGCGGTTGTAACGGGTGACGTTACGCAGATTGACCTTCCCGACGGAAAAAGGTCGGGTTTAAAAGAAGCGGTTAAGGTTTTAAAGGGAATTGATGATATTGCTACCATTCAACTCACAGGTAAGGATGTTGTAAGACACCGACTTGTTCAAGAAATAATTAAGGCGTATGAGAACTATGGAGGAAAAAATGAGCGTTAAGGTAAATATTTTTGATAAGCAAAAGAAGATAAAACTTCCTACGGGAACAAGATTGCTTGTTCGTAGGGCTTGTACCGCAACTCTTATTGAGGAGAATTTTATTGATGCGGCCGAGGTTGATGTAAGCTTTGTAACCGACCAACAAATACATCAGATTAATAAAGAATTCCGTAATATTGATAGCGCTACTGACGTATTATCGTTTCCTCTCGGTGAGGATGGAATTTACGACGTAAATCCCGAAACCGGCTCAAAAATGCTTGGTGATGTTATAATTTCGGTAGAGCATGCATTAGCACAAGCCGAATTGTACGGTCACGGGTTTGAACGCGAAGTTGCCTTTTTAACCGTTCATTCAGTTTTACATCTGCTTGGATATGACCACGTGAACGGTGGTCTTGAACAGGCGATTATGCGTGAAAAAGAAGAAACGATTTTAGACGAGCTTGGACTTGCTATAACGAAGGTGTAATATGTCACAAAAATCTGCTTTTTTAACGTTAATTGGTAGACCAAACGTTGGCAAATCATCTTTGCTTAATAAGATGGTTGGTCAAAAAGTTGCCATTGTATCGGACAAGCCACAAACTACGCGCACTCGAATAATGGGTGTTCTAACAAATGTTGATACACAGTTTGTGTTTATCGATACACCCGGATTCCATAAGCCACACAATTTACTTGGAAACAGTATGATAAAGGCTGTAGATACGGGTATGAGTGATGTTGACGGTGCGATCCTTGTTGTTGATGCCGCGCCTGATTTCAAATTTGACCCCGATAATTTACCTCCGGCAGAGCTTGCGCTTATTGAAAACATAAAGGCCAAAAAATTAAAATGTATCCTTGTTTTAAATAAAATTGATTTACTTAAAGAAAAGGATGAATTGTTTGAAATCATTACTGCTTATAGCAAGCTTTATGACTTTAAGTCAATAATTCCTATTTCTGCCAAAAGCGGTGACGGTATAGATATTCTTCTTAAGGAAATTGATAGTTTTGCTAAGGAATCACCTCACTATTTTGATGCGGATGATTTTACCGATCAACCTGAAAAAGTAATGGTTGCTGAAATGATTCGCGAAAAGCTTCTGCATTGTCTTTCTAAAGAGGTGCCGCACGGTATAGCAGTTGATTTAGAACGCTTTTTTGAACGCGATTCTGCGAACGGAGAGCCTATACTTAACGTTGAGGCAGTTATATATTGTGAACGTGAGTCACATAAGGGTATAATTATTGGTAAGGGCGGCACAATGCTAAAAAAAATCGGTTCACTTTCACGACGTGATATTGAAGAATTTTTTGGCATCAAAGCATCGGTTAAGCTATGGGTTAAGGTTAAAGAGGATTGGCGTAACCGTCAGGGCTTGATTCACACCTTTGGACTTGATTAATTTACTTAAATTTGCCACATATAAATACACGCTTTCTACAAAAATTAATGATGTAATTTGTAGGAGGCGTATTTATGAATAGGGAAGAATTATGGTTTAAATTTATTTTAAGCGGTAGCGTAAATGATTATTTAAAGTATGCCGATTTATGTAAATCGGATCAACAAAATGGGGGAGAGTATCATTCAATTCACAACCGATGCACTTGTGATAAAGGAAGCGAATATTGGTGATAACGATAGACTTATAACTCTAATGACTCGCGATATGGGGGTCATTAGAGCTTTTGCCGTTGGTGCTAAAAGTATAAAAAGCA
>JAXJYT010000171.1:0-3088 GCA_036306845.1 Acutalibacteraceae bacterium
CCTCGGGGTCAAGAACGTTAGCTTTATAGCCTTCACAGATAAAGCCTTCCGATTTAAGCTCATCGGCAAGCGCCTTTACTGCATCTTCGTTGAGGTCAAGTGCCGCAACCTTCGCTCCTGACTGTGCAAAAGCCCTTGCCATAGCTCCGCAAATAAGTCCGCCGGCACCGGTTACAACAACCACCTTTCCGCCGAAATCTATATTTAATGGAAGTGTTATCATATAAATTTCTCCTTATTTCTTATCAAATTTTTCAAGACTGTCCCAAACACCAAGCATATACATAATACCAAGCGCACGGTCGTAAAGTCCGTATCCCGGTCGTACGGTTCCGGGGCCCTCATCCCATAGATGTCTTCCGTGGTCGGGTCGGATGTAGCCTTCGAAGCCGCAGTCGTGGTACGCCTTAAGTATTTCAAGAATGCCTGTGTCACCGTCACAATCTCGATGACTTGCTTCAGAAAAGTCACCGTTTTCAAAATGCTTTACGTTTCTTATGTGCGCAAAAGCAATTCTGTCACAATGCTTACGTACGATTTGTGCCACGTTGTTGTTGGGGTCTGCATTAAGACTGCCCGAGCAAAGCGTAAGACAGTTATATTCATCATCAACCATCTTAAGAAAACGGTCTATATTTTCTTCGTTAATAAGTAAGCGGGGAAGCCCAAATATATCCCATGGCGGATCATCCATATGAATTGCCATCTTGATATCGCATTCGCGGCAGGTGGGCATTATTGCCTCAAGAAAATACTTTAGATTTGCCCAAAGCTTTTCGTGGTCAACATCCTTATATGCCTTAAAAAGCTCGTCAAGCTTTGCCATTCTCTCAGGCTCCCAACCGGGAAAAGACATATTATATTTTTCGGTAAAATCAAGAATGTACTGTGCCATCGCGTTGTAGTCATCTTGAATCATATTCTTTTCGTAGAAAAGGGCGGTAGAGCCATCACCTACGGGGTGGAAAAGATTAGAACGGGTCCAGTCGAATATCGGCATAAAGTTATAGCATATTACTTTTACGCCAAACTTAGAAAGATTACGGATTGTAGTCTTATAGTTTTCAATATAAGCATCACGGGTGGGTAGACCTATTTTAATGTCATCGTGTACGTTTACCGATTCAACCACATCCATATTGAATCCGTATTCATCAAGCTGACGCTTGACTTCAGCTATCTCGCTTTCCTCCCATACCTCACCGGGCATTTTGTGGTGAAGCGCCCAAACAATTCCGTCAACGCCGGGAATTTGTTTTATATCCGATAATTTAATGCGGTCGTTACCTTCACCGTACCAACGGAAAGTCATTTTCATTGCCATAAATTACCTCCTTTTGTATTTGAAAAAAATTTTAATATTATAACATATATCTAAGGAATAAACAATAATAATAAATTTTCAACAATTTTAGTATATCACATAATTTTAGCAATGTTAATTACAATAATTGTTTGACATATTGCAAATCTTGCTTTAAAATATAAGCGAGGTGGTAAGATGCCAAAGAGATTTGATCCAAGACAAAATATGAACACGTCAAATTTTGAAATATTCCACTATCTTGATCCCGGAACTCGTCATATGGAGGCACATTATCATGATTTTTATGAAGTGTTCTTTTTTATTGACGGTGATGTAGATTATTGGATAGACGGAAGCCTTTATCATCTTGTTCCGGGTGATATTTTACTTGTTCATCCGACAGAGTTACATAAGCCCGTACCTACTGCAGAAATTGACCGATATGAACGTATAGTTTTATGGATTGATAAAAATTATATATCTGAAATAAATAACGGTGTATTGGAAAATTGTTTTAATAAAGAAAAAACAACTTATAATAAAGTTCTGCGTCTTTCTGCTGATAAAAGTGAAGAGCTTTTTTCGTTAGCATTTAGCTTGTGCGAAGAATATTACGGTAATGAGTTTGCGGGGGATATAGGTGCATATTCATTATTACTGCAAATTCTTGTGAAAATAAATAGGTTTACATATTTAAATAATCCCGTAGACAGTGAAAAAATAAGTACACCTACACTTATATCAGATATCTTGGCTTATATAAATGATAATTTTACCGAAAAAATAACGTTAGAATCTATCGCTAACCATTTTTATATAAGCAAATACTATTTGTCGCACGAATTTAAAGATGCGGTAAACACAAGTCTTTACAGATATATAATAATGAAGCGGTTGAACGCGGCATACGCCTTGCTTAAAGAGGGGTATCCTGCAAATGAAGTGTGTACAATGTGCGGATTTGGTAATTATTCTGTCTTTTTCAGGGCATTTAAGTCGGAATTCGGTATGAGTCCTATTGAATGCTCGAAGATGTAAGCGGCTTCAAATATAATGTGATTGAATAGATTATAGTTGCTTTTGATTTTTTGCTTCTTCTCGAAAAGCGGATGGAGTTTTTCCGGTTTTTTGCTTGAATAACTTTGAAAAATAATGTACATCTGCCATACCGCAGTTTACTGCTATGGTCTGTATCTGTAATGAAGTTGTATAAAGCAGATGCTTTGCATAAGATATACGCTTGTCGTTTATATATTCTGTAACCGTTTTACCCGTTTCGCGTCGGAATATTGTTGAAAGATAAACGTTACTTACGTTAAGATGCTTTGCAAGAATTCCAAGTCCGATCTCTGCAGAAGGATCAGAATCAATAACGGTTACAGCCGACTTTACTATTGGGGAATACGCGGCTGATGAGTGGTTACTTACCAATTGACAGTAACGCTTGAACATTTCAGTCATTAAAGCGCCAATTTGTTCAACAGTTGAAATAAGTTCTATTCTTTTAGCAAATTCGGATGAGAGCTTATCAAGATACATAGGATGAACACCGCCGCGCTCAGCCGCTTTGCGAAGCAGTGTATTCATAATTATTCCGTAGTTTTTTGAGTTTCTTATGGGGTCGGCAAGTCTTTTTTCAAATAACGCTTCATAAGAAGGATGCTTTCTATGCATATAAGGCGTGGCTTGTTTCACCCGAGGTAGACCCGTTCGTTCACCTTTGCGGAAAGAGATACGTAGACAGGGTTGAGGATGTTACAAAGGTTACCGTATATTCTAATC
>JAXJYT010000172.1:0-4078 GCA_036306845.1 Acutalibacteraceae bacterium
AATGTTTAAGTCGGCTTAAAGCCGACTTAAACTGAATACGGAGACGTATCGAAGTGGTCATAACGGGGCTGACTCGAAATCAGTTAGGGAGCAATCCCCCGCGAGTGCGAATCTCGCCGTCTCCGCCATAGATTCCTTAAGGGTTTTCGCCCTTAAGGGATTTTTTGTATAACGAAAACCACACGCTAAGCGTGTGGTTCCAGAGGGGCTTTTGCCGATGAGTAAAAAAAAGAGCTCCTATGATATAATGCAAAAGGTCTGCCAACCACAAGCATTAAAGACATAGGAGGTCAATTATGAAAATCGACAAAAGTAGTATAGCACACACAGCATGGAATTGCAAATATCATATAGTTTTTGCACCAAAGTATAGAAGGCAAGTAATATACGGAAAAGTGAAAGCCGACATAGGACAAATAATAAGAAAACTCTGCGAATGGAAAGGTGTAGAAATTATTGAAGCTGAAGCATGCCCCGACCATATACATCTTTTGGTATCAATACCGCCGAAGATAAGTGTATCAAGTTTTATGGGATATCTCAAAGGCAAAAGCAGTTTAATGATTTTTGACAAACACGCGAATCTAAAATACAGATACGGAAACCGAGAATTTTGGTGTAGAGGATATTATGTAGATACCGTAGGAAAGAACAAAAAGGCAATAGCAGAATATATACGGAATCAATTACAAGAAGATTTAGCGTACGAACAAATGAGTATAAAAGAATTGGTTGACCCGTTTACGGGTGAGCCAGTTAAGGCAAGCAAAAAATAACCAACCGCTTTAGCGGTAGCTAAGAGTCCGCTTGCGGTTGGCAGATTATTCGGTGGACTTTCAGTCCAGCCAGTAACAGCGGCTTATAGCCGCAGAGCAAACTACCGGCACGGCCGGTAGTCATGATTGCTAATTACTCTGTTGTGTGATATAATATAATCAAAAAAGAATGTTCATAACGGTCAATTCCGTTATGAACATTCAACATGGTCGAGGTGACAGGGCTCGAACCTGCGGCATCTAGTTCCCAAAACTAGTGCGCTACCAACTGCGCCACACCTCGATAAATTATTTGAGCTTAATATCGTACAACGAATCATTATAGATGATTTGCAGTCTTTTGTCAACACTAATTTGTATAAAACACGATAATATTTTGTGCGCTCGTGCGCATAATATTTTAAGGGTGTTTTTATGAGAAAAGCGGTGTTTTTGTGGCAAATATCAGGGTTTGTGTTTACGTCCTTGGTGGGTACGTTGTTGCATTTTGTGTACGATTGGACTGGACAAAGTATACTGTTGGCGCCTTTTGCGGCGGTAAATGAGTCAATATGGGAGCATATGAAGCTATTATATTTTCCTGTGCTTGCGTTTTCGCTTATAGAGTATCGGTATGTCGGAGCACATAACCGCAATTTCTGGTGCGCAAAGCTTGGCGGTATGCTTGCAGGACTTATTCTTATACCAATGCTTTATTATACGTATACGGGTGCATTTGATGTTTATGCCGATTGGTTTAACATAACGATTTTCTTTATAGCGGCGGCGGTAACCTATGTTTTAAATTCACACCTTTTAAAATATATTAAAAATTGCTCGTATAACAAGCTGTGTATTATTATTGTGTGTTTGATTGGATTAGCATTTATAGTGTTTACGTTTAAAACTCCGCAGTTATCGATTTTTGAAGACGGACTTAGCGGTAGCTACGGTGTAAGTATTGTACAGGGCAGGGTAGTGGGAGAACTACACCCCGTATAAGATATGAAGATTTCTGATATTAGAGTCGGCAATTTTCTCATTTACCGAGTAGGCGTGACCCTCAAGCTCGGTTCGATTAAAATCAGATAAATTGTCGGCTTTAATAACAGTTATTATTTCACTAGAAATTTGCTCGATTAACGATAACTTCATCTTGACAGCTTCGGCATCGTTGGGGCTTGAAATCAAATACTCAAGTGCCGTGCTTAAATGTGATAAACGGTGGAGTTCACAAAGTCCTCTAAAGCACCATTTATAATATGGTACATAAGATTTATTGATTATAAAGATAGCATTTATTGCGCTTTTGGTAAATTCGATTACCGATAACTGTGCCGCGGCAGTGTCACCGCGTTTTAGCATACGGGGATAATTATATTGTCCCGCTTGACCCATAATGAGCAGATTGCCCGCAAGTTTTTTAAGAGCAACGTCCTGCGGAAAATACGAAAGCTCTTGTCTTATTTTAGAGAAAACACCGGATTTATCATAAAAAATCTCACCGTTTGTTACCTCTGAAAGTGATTGCTCGGGTACAAAGAACCAGTCTTTATCGTGAAGCTTTCCATTTGGACTACCCGTTTTTTCCATTAAGAAGTCGGACAAGCGTATAACACCGTGACGATTGCCACCGACAGGATTGAGAGGATTTCTTTTATAACCTAAAAATTCTTTTGGAAGTCCTGAATACGCGCGTTCTAAAGCAAAGGCAATATCACGACCTATAATATCATCATCAGGCAGAAAAATACAAAAACCCGGCTCAAAATCGTGGTCGCACGAAATGTCGTCATCAAACCCAAGACATTCAGAGCCACTACCAACAAGTCCTACCGAAATCAATGGCAAAATCTCACTGAATTTTTCCTTTAACATCGGCGCACCGAATTGATTGTAAAATTCTTTGCAAAGCTCAAGACCCTTCATAAATCCTCCTTGAACGCTCGTGAAGCTCTTTTTCGTACATAAAATATCCGTAATACCCAAAAACGCTTGCGCACTTTTCACACACAAAGGCATAATAGCCATCACGGTTGCTATAATTTTCAAGTAGTTTTTTTGCTTGATCTAATAGCTCATTTATTTTACTATCGGCATTTTCAAGACCAAACTGTGCTTCGGCGGCGCTTGCCATATTAAGATAGGTAACGGCGGCATCTAAATCGCGTCCGCCCGTGTTGGTTGCTATAGAAAGTGCTTTTTCGTACAATTCATTTGCTTCATCAAAACGCTTTAAATCAACAAGCGTTAGCCCCATATTGTTGTATAGTCCACCTAAACGGCTATCGTCGGAATTTAAGTCACGCTCGTAAATTTCACGCGATTTGTTAAATAACGGCAATGATTTATCGGGCATAGAAAAAGCCTTGTACACCGTGGCACAGTTAAGATAAGTGGTTGCCGCTCCTATGTTTTGTGATAATCTGTTTTCATCAATTATCTTAAGTGCTGAATCAACACACGAAAGCGCAAAATCGCGTTTACCAAGCTTGCGGTACAGTCCCATAAGCTCGTTGCTGAGGAGCAACTGTATTTTATAATCATTACTCAATTCTTTACGGCGTGATAAAAGATACTCCTCGGCAGAGTCATAATCATTTTTGTGTAAAAAAGAATCAAGTTCTTTTAGTATTTTTTCCGCCGAAACAGATGTATTCATAAACTATGCTGCCTTTCAGTCAATTTCGGTTATAAGCTCGCTTATTTCTTTGCGCTTTTTGGTACGGATTTTATCAGATTTGGCATATCCGATTGTGATAACAAGTCGGACCTGTCCTTCAAGAGAGCAAATTTCTTTGATTTTGTCGTTGTCAAGCCATCCTAAAATACAACTGCCAAGTCCAAGCTCGGTAGCCGCAGCGGTTATATAAGCCGCAAGAATACCAATATCCATCGAGCGATAATCATTTCCCTTAAGCTTTGCGCCGAGTGCCGCTGTTTTAACGTACGGCTCCTCTGATATTACAATAAGGACGGGCGCATCTGTTGCAAACGCGTTAATACCCATACCCATTGTTGCCTTTGCAACACACAAAGCCGTATCGCCCGTGCAAACAGTTATATGATACGGTTGACCGTTACACGCTGAGGGTGAAATGCGCGCCGCTTCATACAGCTTTAATAGCTTTTCCTTTTCGACTGCGCGCGTACTGTCGTAATAACGGCAGGACTGACGGGTATTTATAAGTTCAAAAAAATCCATAAGCTCACCTCAAAACATATTATATCACAAATTTTTCTGCTTGTCATTCCTTGACTGAAATTATTTTTTATGGTATAAAAAATATAATGATTGTAGTTAGTCGAAACGCTCAAAAGCG
>JAXJYT010000173.1:0-1930 GCA_036306845.1 Acutalibacteraceae bacterium
CGCAAAGGCCGGCAGCACCGCCGCCGATTACTAAGGTATCATAGGTTTTAGGCATTTTTAATGTCTCTCTTCCATATTAGAATAGGTTTCACAAAAACGCGCCGCAAAGCTGGGTGGCTCATCTGCGGCATAAAGGTGGGAAATATCACCGAAGCCATTACAACGGAAATACGCGATACCCTGCTCACGCTCCTCGGTAATAAGGGTTGTAACCGAGCTCGGCAACGCTACAAATCCGTGCCACAAGGTCATAGGCGAAACACCAAGCATATGCGATAACAGTACACATTCAACACCAAAATGACAGAAAAAAACGATTGTATCGCGATTTTCCTTTTCTACGCGGTATATATTCCCCTCTCGCACATATCCGTACTCAGCAAGCAATTTATCTAAATTTTCGCAAACGCTAAAGTATTTTTCTTTTACGTTACCCGTTTGCATTATATCGGTATCAAGCCATTCCTTATTATGATAAAAGCGTTCGTCCGTTGTCCAGAAGGATGGCATAAAATCCCAAGGAATACGTTCCTTATCTGATTTTTCATCAAAAACATATCCGTTGAATTCGCGCAACCAATCAAACGTTATCGCGGTGCGTCCCATCTTTTGAAGCGTGGGCTTTGCGGTATCCTGCGCCCGACCGAGCGGTGAGCAATAAAACTGCTTAATATCAAGCTTTTTAAGTCTGTTTGATAGCGCTTCCGCTTCAACCGCACCCTTTTCGGTAACGGTGCCGTTGGCGTAATCGGGGTCACCGTGACGAATAATCAAAATCTTCATATTATCACCCACCGAAATTTTACCATATATATTATTTTTTTGCAATAAAAAAGCGAAAAAGAGTCATAGCAAAACTATGACTCTTCCTCGCTTTTAAGGGGTTTGAGGAGAGAATCGCACATAGTGCGACTATACCCTTAAGGATGCGGCTCCCTTTTGGGTACAAATTAAATATACAATATATTTTTTACAAATTTATGAACTAAAATTTAAAAATTTCCCCGAATAAGCAAGTCCCGTTTTGCTAATACTGTTTTTAGAAACAAATGAAAAGGAGAAGCATGGCTTTATGAAATATACAACCACATCAAGATTTCCCCGCTTTGTCGGCGGTATGGGTTTTTATGCAATAATCGCACTCTGTCTTTTAGGTCTTGGCGCGGCGTCGTGGTTTGCAGTATCCAGATACAACAAAATGGAAAACAGCACCACACCGCAAAGCAGTATTAATGAATATTCAGGACCGCAAAGCTCATATAATAGCAGTACCGACACACCCGAAGATATAACAACACCGTCCGCCGAGGAAACCGAAAAAACGGTAAGTGACGTTCCCTACAGTGAACCGCAGGAAAGCGCGCCGGCACCGCAAAAGACCGAAAAGCGTAGCTTTATTTTACCCGTGGACGGAAATATTCAAAAGGGCTACAGTGATACGGCGCTTCAGTATTCGGCGACCATAGGTGATATGCGATTGCATTTAGGTATTGATATATGCGCCGCAGAAAACACCGATATTAAGGCGGTGGGAAGCGGCAATATTACCGCCGTTGAAGATTCGGCAACGCTTGGCAAGACTGTTGTAATAGACCACGGTGATAAGCTTACCGTCAAATACTGCGGTATGGCAAGCGTTAACGTTAAGGTCGGTGACAAGGTACAGTCGGGCACCGTAATCGGTACACTTGGCACCGTTCCTTTAGAATGTGCCGATAAGTCGCATCTTCATTTAGAGGCAACACTTGACGGAAAGAGCGTATCACCGCTTGCCGCTTTAGGTCTTGAATAATTGAAATTACTGCCCTCGGACCAGTTCGTTTAGGGGCAAAAAACACGGTACTGCAAATATTTTATGCAGTACCGTGTTTTAATATAATGATTGTAGTTAGTCGAAACGCTCAAAAGCGTTCCGACAAGCCACTTTAGA
>JAXJYT010000174.1:0-1002 GCA_036306845.1 Acutalibacteraceae bacterium
CTAATATTTAATTTTGCACAACATTCATTGCAATGGGATAGGACAAATTTTTAGTAAAAATTTGTCGCAAAATCAAAGATTTTGTGGCGAAACAGAATTGTTTCGCCTAACCTATTCCATTATAATGAAATCGTGAAATATATATTAGAAAATCCTGCACGCTGGTATTATGATGAATTATATACAGATAATTAAAATCCGACTCGCTATGAGTCGGATTTTTTAGCATATATTTTATCAACAATAAAGCTTGCAAGATATGCTATTACAATACCCATAATGGCGCCCACAAGCACGTCACTTGGATAATGAACGTATAAATAAAGTCGGGATAATGCAATGAGAAAAGCAAAAACGATTGCCGCTATTCCCCACTTTTTATTGCGGATAAACACCGTAAACGCACCCTCGAACGAGCATAGCGTATGACCCGAGGGAAACGAGAAATCAGACAACCTATCCACAAGCAAATCGACGTTGCCGACAAAATCGTAAGGTCTTATACGCCCCACTACGTTTTTTAAGAACATATTACCCATAACGTAGCCGATAATGAGGGCTATTCCCATCGAAATACCCATTTTGCGTGTTTTCTTGAAAGCAATCAGTAACACCGCCACAATTATCCAACCGATTCCGTGATCGGCAAAGCGGGTAATCGTACTGAAAAATGCATCAAGGAAACTGCTTGAAAAGGTTTCCTTTATAAAATCAAGAATTCCTATTTCAAAGTTATTCATAGCACTTACTTAAAGAAAAGCGGAAGCTTTTCAAGGAATATGATGTCATCACGGTCTGCGGCATCGCCCTCGGCAAGAAAGGCGCACGCGGCGGCTTCAATTGCACCTGCGCGCTTCACAAGCTCACGAGTGGCGGTAAGCGATTCACCCGTGCTTATAACGTCATCAATGATAAGCACACGCTTGCCCTTTATCATATTAACCTCGGTTTCGCCAAGATACAAGCTCTGCTCTTTTTGAGTGGTTATAGAAGTAACCTTAA
>JAXJYT010000175.1:0-6181 GCA_036306845.1 Acutalibacteraceae bacterium
AGCTATAACGGTACACGGAAGAACACGCGTGCAGATGTATGCGCCACCCGTAAACTATGATATCATAAAGGAAGTAAAGCGTTCGGTCGGTGTTCCCGTTATTGCCAACGGTGATATAAGGGACAGTAAAAGCGCAAAATTTGTCTATGATTATACCGGATGCGATTTCGTTATGGTGGGTCGCGCCGCGCAGGGAAACCCCTTTATTTTCAGTGAAATAAATGCGTTTATGAAGGGCGAAGAATATGTGACACCGTTACTCGAAAAGCGACTTTCGGTATTGCTTTCACAAATAGAACTGATGCACGAATACAAGGACCCGCACAATGCTATTTTGGAGTCCCGAAAGCATACGGCGTGGTATTTGGGCGGTATACGCGGCGCGGCGGCGCTAAGGCGTATGTGTGGCGAAATATCCTGCCTTGACGATATAAAGCGAATTTGCGAAAAAGCACTTGAACAAAATAAGGATATGTGATATTATACATAGGTTAATTACGAAAGGAAGTTTTGTATGTCAGGACATTCTAAATGGAACAATATCAAGCGTAAAAAGGAAAAAACCGATGCCGCAAAGGCAAAGATTTTTACCAAAATAGGTAGGGAAATTTCGGTTATAGTAAAGGCGGGCGGTCCTAATCCTGCCGAAAACAGTAAGCTTAAGGATGCCATTGCCAAGGCAAAGGCGGCAAACGTGCCTAACGATAATATTGAACGTATAATCAAAAAGGCGGCAGGCGAAGCAGGCGGCAACGATTATGAGGAACTGATTTACGAGGGCTACGGTCCTTGCGGCGTAGCCGTTGTTGTTGAAACGCTTACCGATAATCGCAACAGAACTGCGGGTGAAATGCGCCACTATTTTGATAAGTGCGGCGGTAATCTGGGTCAGTCGGGCTCGGTTATGTTTATGTTTGACCGCAAGGGCGTTATTGCTATTGAGGGTGAAGGTCTATCCGAGGATGACGTTATGGAGGCGGCTTTGGATGCAGGCGCCGAGGACTTTAATTTTGACGGCGACGTTTTTGAAATAACTACCGCACCCAACGATTTGGGAATGGTTCGCGACGCGCTTGAGGAAAAGGGTTATTCCTTCCTTTCGGCAGAGGTACAGTACATACCCCAGACTATGAGTACCATTGATGATGAAGAAATGGTTACCAAGATGGAAAAGCTTATTGATATGCTTGAGGATAACGATGACGTTCAGGCAATCTGGCACAACTGGGATATGCCCGACGATGAATAAAAACTGATAAAAGCCCTCGAATAGCGAGGGCTTTTTTATCACTAATTCTGTCTACTATAAGTAGAGTTTTGTATAAAAATTATACAAAATCCTCCGTAAAATATCTTTTATAAGTAGGTTTACCGCGAAAAATTTGTATTATATAATGTAGTTAGAAAGGATGTGCTTTTATGGATGCTAAAAGTACGGGTATAACCATTTCCACGCTTCGTAAGAGGTTAGGACTTACACAGGCGGCGTTAGCCGAAAAGCTTAACGTAAGCGATAAAACCGTAAGCAAGTGGGAATCGGGCAACGGATATCCTGAAATCACACAGTTCCCCGTTCTTGCCGAAATTTTTGGCGTTACGGTTGATTATCTTATAACGGGTGAACGCCGCGGAATTATTCTTGCGGGCAACATACTTGCCGATATTGTAAAGAGAATTGACTGTTATCCTAAAATGGGTATGCTGTCAAACATTCTCAGTGTTTCGCGTGCAGTGGGTGGTTGTGTACCTAATGTGGGTATAGACCTTGCTAAAATCGACCGTAGTATACCGATTACGGCTATGGGTCGTATCGGCGATGATGAATACGGTCGTTACACCGTTTCGAAAATGCAAAAATACGGCATTGATACGTCGCGCGTTGCCGTGTCGGCAAATACTCCCACAAGCTTTACCGACGTTATGAGTGAGCCTTCGGGTGAGCGTACCTTTTTCCATTCGCGCGGTGCAAATGCGGAATTTTCACCCGAGGATGTTGATTTAAACGGTATTGATGCATCAATATTACATATTGGATATATATTCTTGCTCGACTATTTTGACGGTGATGACGGTGAATACGGAACCGTTATGGCGCGTTTCCTGCACGACGTTCAGGCAAGGGGTATAAAGACCTCTATCGACGTGGTGAGCGATAGCTCGGCAGATTATAAGAACAAGATTTTGCCCTCGCTTAAATACAGTGACTACGCCATAATGAACGAAATTGAATCCTGCAATATTTACGGTCTTGACCCATACGGCGCGGACGGAAAAATTAAGATTGATGTTATCAAAGAAACGGCTATTCGTATGGCAGAAGCGGGTGTTAGCGAAAAGGTTATAATTCACGCTAAGGAAGCGGGCTTTTGCTATAACTGTATTACGAAGGAATTTACCGCAGTGCCTTCCCTTAAAATTCCAAAGGAGCTTATTAAGGGTAGCGTAGGCGCAGGTGACGCATTTTGTGCGGGTTGTCTTTACGGTATATATAACGGACTTTCTGATGAGGAAACGCTTCGTTTTGCTTCAAGCGCCGCAGCTTGTAATTTGTTCAGTGAAAATTCGGTGGACGGAATGCTTGAAAAGAACGAAATAGTAAGAATGGAAGAAAAATTCGGGAGGATTGCTTTATGACAAGAGAAACCTATGAAAAGTATGCGGCGTTGGCAATAGAATATTACGAAAAAGCCAACATCGTGCTTACCGAGGAGGAGAAGAAAAATATCGAGGTTGCCGATTTAGGTCTTGGCGATATCGAAAACATTGGTCTTCAGCTTCTGGTGTACGTTAATACAGAGCGTGTCTGCGCCAAGGAAATGGTGTTAGCGCCCTTCCAGACCTGCCCCGAGCATATGCACGTACCATCCTACGGTAAAGAGGGCAAGGAAGAAACCTTCCGTTGCCGCTACGGTGAGGTATATCTTTACGTATCGGGTGAGGGTAGCGCTGATAATATAAAGGCTAAAATCCCGCCCACAGATGTATCCGTTTTCCACGAAATCATATTAAAACCGGGTGAGCAGTATACGCTTATGCCTGAAACGTTGCATTGGTTCCAGGCGGGCCCCGACGGTGCGGTTATTTCGGAATTTTCCACCAGAAGCACCGATGAAACCGACATATTTACAGATAAGCGTATTGTTCGCGCACCAAGTATAGAGGAGTAATAAGCTATGTTAGTTAATTTAAGTGAAATTTTAAAAATTGCAGAAGAAAAGGGTATCGCCATCGGCGCATTCAACACCCCTAACCTTACAAGTCTTAAGGCGATTATCGCCGCAGCGGAGGAGCTTAATCAGCCCGTTATAATTATGCATGCACAGGTACACGAGGAAATGGACCTTTGTACTATTGAAGAAGTTGCACCGATGATGGTTGCTGCGGCAAAGCGCGCAAGCGTGCCTGTTTGTGTTCACCTTGACCACGGCACCGATTTGGATTATGTAAAGCGCGGTTTGGATCTGGGCTTCACTTCGGTTATGTATGACGGTTCAACCCTTTCCACCGAAGAAAATATTAAAAACACAATTACTGCCGTTCAAATGGCACACGAAAAGGGTGCTTCGGTAGAGGCGGAAATCGGTTCTATGGGTACCCGTGAGGGTGGTAACGGAAATGATACCTCTATCTATACCGACCCTGATACAGCAAAGGATTTCGTAGTTAAAACGGGTGTTGACGCACTTGCTTGTGCATTCGGTACGGCACACGGCTTTTATAAAGATACACCCAAGCTTGATTTTGACCGTCTTTCTAAAATCAACAGCCTTATCGATGTGCCGATTGTTATGCACGGCGGTAGCGGTGTAAGTGAAGAGGATTACCGCGAGGTAATAAAGCGCGGTGTCAGAAAGGTTAATTACTATACCTATATGGCAAAGGCAGGCGGCGAAGCATTATCAGGTAAACAGTATTCACAGTTCCACGATGCTCTGCTTGACGCAAGAGAGGCTATGAAGCAAAATGTTGCCAAGGCGATAAAGGTATTTTGCGGCGAATAAACATTAGCGTAAATATTGTTTTTAAAGAATGAGTTTGGTATTTCCAAGCTCATTTTTTTGTTTTTTTGTTCTATATGGGACTTGCCTTACATAGATTAAGGACAAGGGGGTATTGTGATGGTAAAAACAGAATGCTTTGATACAGCGCTTTACGGTGTGCCGCCACGGCTTCGCCGTACGCTTGAATTTCTTCCCTGCGAAATAAAATGCTCGGTAGAAGAAATACGTATTCGCGCGGGACTTCCCGTTTGTCTTACAGTAAAAGGACAAACACTTTTTGTAAGCAAGGACGGTAGCGTTTCGGACTACATTACGGGCGATATTTTGAAATCTACCGCCGAAGAAGCACACGAAAGTTTTTTGTTGCTTTGCAAAAATTCGGTTTATGCTCATACTGCCGAGTTAAAATGCGGATATATAACTATGCCCTGCGGTAACCGCGCGGGTATCTGCGGAAGATTCAGTAGTGACGGCAGATTGTCGCATATAACTTCGGTTAATATCAGAATTGCACGCGAGGTATACGGTTGCGCCGATATTCCCGCAAGTAAATTTTCGGGAGGTATGCTTATTGCAGGACCGCCCTGTAGCGGTAAAACAACGGTGCTTCGCGACCTTGTAAGACAGCTTTCCTCGGGCACGCAGGGTATCTATTATCGTATTGCCGTAATAGATAGTCGCGGTGAGCTATCGGGGGGTGCTACGGGCAATAATCTGGGTGAAAACACCGATGTTTTAATGATAGAAAACAAGGCTCTCGGTACCGAAATAGCCCTTCGTACACTATCACCCGATATAATTGCCTTCGATGAAATTGGCACCGCAGGCGAACTGAAAAGCATATCGGATTGCTTTAATGCGGGTGTAGATATTATTACTACCGCCCACATAAGCGATAGCAGGGATTTAATGCGCCGTAGTGTAACGCGACAGCTTTTGGAAAGCGGAATGATTTCAAACGTGGTATTGCTCTCAAAAAGCATTGGAGACACTCCGCAAATCTTTGAAGCCGAGGATTTTTGCGATGAGCTATAGCCTGAAACTTTTTGGTGCATTAGCGGTGGTTATAAGTCTTTCTTCGGTAGGCTTTTTAAAGGCCGATATACTTAAAAGGCGAGTTTTGGCGTTGAATTTTACCATAAGCGCAATCGGTGCATTGTCGGAGTTTATTTCCTACGGCAGTGATGAACGAAGCGTTTTGCTTTCTAAATGCCTTGGAGATAGAGTTGCATATAATTCATCGGGTGTAGCAGAATGCAATGATGCTGATTTGGATGTATCGGATAAACAGATAATAAACGAAATGTTGACAAAGCTCGGAAGTGGGGACGTTGATGGTGAAAACCGCCGCATAGAGCTTTGCAAGACAAGGCTGCAGACACAACTAACGGCGGCGCGCCGTGATTATAACGATAAAAGCAAGGTCTATAGAAGTATTGGTGTTTGCGCAGGTCTTGCGTTTGCTATTTTTATTATTTAGAGGTTTCGTATGGATGTTGATTTTATTTTTAAAATTGCCGCAATCGGTATTATTGTTACGGTACTTAATCAGTTGCTTGTACGTTCAGGACGCGAGGAGCAGGCTATGCTTACCACACTTGCAGGTCTTGTTGTGGTGCTTTTGATGGTTGTAGGTGCCATAGCCGACCTTTTTGATACCGTTAAGAGTCTGTTCGGACTATGAACGGTGAACTGTTACGCATACTGCTGCTATTGCTTGTCGTGGCGGTAGTAACGCTTGTTGTAAGGTCACGTGCGCCCGAGCATTCATTTTTGCTTGTTATAGCCGCCACCGCAACGGTGCTTTTATATTTGTTGTGCGAAATATTTCCTACCATAAGAGGACTTACCGATATGTTTAAAACAAGTGGAAATCAAACGGTTTATTTCAAAACGGCGTTAAAGGCGTTAGGAATTGCCTACCTTACAAATTTTACTGCCGATATATGCCGCGATTTCGGACAAAGCGCATTGGCGTCTATGGCAGAGCTTGCGGGTAAATGCGCCATATTTGTATTGTCGGTACCGTTGATGTGCGCCGTGCTTCAGACGGCGCTTAAGTTTGCAGGAGTATGAAAAAAGCAGTTTTAATTATAATTTTTATGTGTGTCTTAAGCTTGCCCGTATCGGCATCGGGCGGTACTTACAAGGAAACATATGATTCGTTAGGCGCCGAAAGA
>JAXJYT010000176.1:0-3098 GCA_036306845.1 Acutalibacteraceae bacterium
ATGCTGACGCATTTAATAATTGTCCTTGATTTCCTTAATTTCTCTTGGAATCGTTGGGTCCGTATTATTGTCGTTGTTTAATTTTCAAGGTCCGTTTTTCGCTCCCTCTCTCAAGGGCGCCCGATTATAATACCACATCCTTCCCCCGTTGTCAACACTTTTTTCAAACTTTTTTTAAAAAATTTTTTTGACACAATATCTTGGGTTAATGTGCATAATATCAACACAATTCAACTTAAAATTTTAAGAAAAATGACGGGTTTCCCCGTCATTTTCAGTCGTTTTCTGTTCTCTCCGATATTATATACCGAGGTCTTTTCTTTGTTTCAAGGTAAATTTTACCTATATATTCTCCTATAACGCCAAGACTCAACAATTGGATACCGCCTAAAAAACAAATGATACTTACAGTAGACGCCCAACCTGCAACCGAGGCGCCCGTTAGCGCTACTATAACCGACCAGATAATGCCGATAGCACTTAATACCGATACCATAAAACCGAACGCAGTAATTATTCTTATCGGCTTAACCGATAAACTTGTTATTCCGTTAAGCGCAAGAGATATCATCTTTTTAAGCGGATATTTGCTTTTGCCCGCAAGACGTTCGGTTCTTGTATATTGGACAGTACTAGACTTAAAACCGACAAGCGGAATCATTCCGCGAAGATATATATTGACTTCGGTGAATTTTTGCAGCTCGGCTATAACACGCGAAGACAGCAAACGGTAATCGGCGTGATTATAAACCGTTTCTACGCCCATGGTATTTAAGAGCTTGTAGAAGGTCTGGGCGCTCGTACGTTTAAAGAGCGTATCGCTTTCCCTGTCACAACGCACGCCGTACACAACGTCACATCCATCAAGATATAAATCCAGCATTCTATCCATCGCATCTATATCATCCTGTCCGTCGCAGTCGATGCTTATTGTGACATCACAAGATTCCTGCGCTTCGGCAAGACCCGCAAGCAAAGCATTCTGATGACCGCGATTGCGACTGAGCGAAATACCTTTATAATGTATATCGGTCTTTGAAAGCTCACTTATTATTTTCCAGGTTTCGTCTGAGCTGCCATCATTAACAAAAAGGATTCGGCTATCATTCGAAATTTTATCAAGTGAAATAAGCTGCGAAAGCTTATCTAAAAACATCGGCGCGGTTTTAGGTAATACCTCCTGCTCGTTATAGCAAGGAATAACAATATAAAGTATGGGCTTCACGGTATCCCTCCCTGAAATTCGTGTTTGCTTAATATATATGAGTATATATTAAATTGGTGGAATTTGTCAAGCAACAGTACCGATAACCGACCGAAGTTTATGAAGTATCTTTTTTTCGGCGCGTGAAATCTGCACCTGTGTCATACAGAGCCGTTTTGCCGTTTCACTCTGGGTAAGATAGTCATAATAGCGCATTTCAATAATTCTGCGCTCGGTTTCATCGAGTTGTTCGAGCGCTGAATCTATGAGTATCTTATTTTCGAGTCCCTCACTACCGTCACAAACGGGGATGTCAAGCTGTTCATCGCCGTTTTCACCGCTATAGGTCAGCGACAACGTTGGTTGGGCGGCAGTTGCCGCCTCGGTAATTTCTTCTACCGTTACACCGAGATGTTCTGCAAGCTCACTTATTGTAGGCTCTCTCGACAGTGCGGCTTCAAGTTGGGGCTGAGCGCGTGCTACCTTAAGTTGAAGTTCCTTAAGACTTCTGGACACCTTAACGGCTCCACCGTCACGAAATATGCGGCGAACTTCACCTAATATCACAGGAACTGCATAGGTGGAAAACTGAAGTCCGCGACTGCTATCAAATCCGTCTACCGCCTTTATCAGACCGATGCAACCTGCTTGGTATAAGTCATCGTACTCTACCCCTCTGCCGCGGAAGCGTGTGCAAAGACTGTGTACAAGCGCTAAATTATCGGCTATAAAGTCATCGCGATTTTTACCGTTAACCATTTATACTGTAGCGTGGTGCAATGCGTTTGGTCAGTGTGATTGACGTACCCTTTCCAACACGCGAGCTTACACGAACACCATCCATAAAGCTTTGCATTACGGCAAAGCCGAGTCCCGCGCGTTCACCGCCTACCGTTGTGTATAGCGGTCGCATTGCAAGTGATACGTTTTCGATTCCACATCCCGTATCGCGAATTTTAATCTTTAAAAGTCCGCCTTCAGATATTTCGCCGCTTATGTAAATCTTTCCAAATCCGTTTCCGTAGGCGTGGACGATACAGTTCGTTACCGCTTCGCTAACGGCAGTTTTTATATCGCTTATTTCTTCAAGTGTCGGGTCAAGCTGAGCCGCAAAGGCGGCAACCGTTGCGCGAGCAAAGCTCTCGTTTGAAGAACGCGCCCATATATTCATACTGAATTTATTTATACTTTGCATCGAATTTTCCTCCCTTATTTGCTACACGCATCAAGCGTTGCAAGTCTTTCAAGTCCCGCAAGCCGCATCACCTTGTATATATTGGGCGCCGTACCGCTTATATGAAGCTTGGCACCTCTGCGGGACAGTATGCGGTACCTTCCCATAACAAGACCTATACCCGAGCTATCCATAAAGCTGACACCCGAAAAATCAAGCACCAGAAGCTCCGGCATATTCCGTTCTATAGCAAGGTCGATTTCGGTACGCATCTGCGCCGCCGAATGATGATCAAGTTCGCCCTTTAAATAGGCGGTCAGCACCTCTCCCTTTGCATTTATTTCAACTGCCATTATAAAAGCACCTCCAGAAAAATAAAAACAAGCCTTTACAATTAGTATAAAGGCTTGTCCTTAAAAATTATGTCATATTAAATTGTCAAAAAAGGTTATTTATACGTTTCTTTGAGCAGTTCGCGTATTCCCGACGCAAGATAAAGTGAGCCAAAAACAAAAAGATTACTATTCTTGCCTGCCAATGCTACTGCATCTTCATACGAATCAGCGCAAACCGCATTGTCACAATACTTTTGTGCGACAGAGCAAAGACTTTGAGCGTCCAACGCACGCGGCATATCGGCAACACTTACACAAATTACCTTACTGCAACGCGGCAACGTGATTTTTAACACCTCTTCAAAATCCTTATCCTGCATAACAC
>JAXJYT010000177.1:0-1204 GCA_036306845.1 Acutalibacteraceae bacterium
ACCACCGAGAGTATAGGTGATAATAAGGCACAGCTTCATCTTTCGGTAGAAATTGCAACGGGTGATATTGATGAACTCGCGGTGCCGATGAACGACATCGCAGGCGATGCCTATGTATACGGATATGTTGCGGGAATGAATACAGAATATGACGGTCGCGAGGTTGAAATCAAGGTAGAACTTTGCGAGAAATCAAGCGGCAATACGACATTCCTTAAAACCTATACAAAGCAGCTTTACGATTACAGTAGGGTTGGTATAAATCCTAAATATCACGAATGTCAGTTCTTTGAAACCGACATAGAAATTGAAAACCCGCATCTTTGGTATCCTATAGGTCTTGGCTCACCCGAACTTTATTCGGTAAAAATAACGCTTTATTATAATGGGCGCAAAACCGATGTTCAGAGCTTCGATTTTGGTATCCGTACCTACAGTATGGAATATACTCCTGCCGAGCGTATGCGTACCCGTTGGGGTAAGTATCAGTCGGTTGTTAACGGTAAAAGGTTTTTCCTTAAGGGTATGAACTGGACACCGCTTGATTTTCTGCTTACCTCAAGCGAACGTGATTACCGTTGGGCATTAGAGCAAGCAAAGACGCAAAATATTCAAATGATACGCGTATGGGGTGCGGGTAATGCGCCTGAGCATGATGTATTCTATAAGCTTTGTGATGAATACGGTATTATGGTTTGGCAGGATAGTTTTATTTCAAATCACGAAAGTCCGCTTTGGGATAAGGAACTTTTCAAGTGTCAACAGTGTATGTACTTGTATCGGCTGCGCAATCATCCGTCCTTGGTAATACATTGTTCGGGTAACGAGAATAACCCCTATGCTGTAGATAACCATACCGTTTGGGTGTGGCAACGAGAATGTGAGGATTTGGACCCCTCACGCGTTCAGATTCGTACAACTCCGGATAAGGGTAGCGCCCATGTATATCGCGGTTTTGAACCTACATGGTACCGCAAAATGTATAAAAATTTACCCTTTGTCGGTGAAGCCGGTACACATACCTTCCCGAATGCCAAGACAATAAAAAAACTCATAAGTGAGCGTGAATACAACACCCCGATAGACCGTTTCGGCAGCGATAATATGATTAATAATTATAAAGAGCTTGGAAATCATATCAGTGAATTTGATGCTTGGGGACTGTTTAAGAAAATTCCTGCTATGTCGCATATAATTGATATAA
>JAXJYT010000178.1:0-4486 GCA_036306845.1 Acutalibacteraceae bacterium
ATGCCGATTTGACCCTTCGCGCAAAGCAATTCGGCAGGGTGGTAATAGTACCGCAAATATCGGTAACGCATCTTTGGGAAAGGGAAAGCGCAAAAAGCATTAAATATCTGCTTATTCATACGGCTTCTTGCTTTAAGTTTTTGTGGAAGTGGAGGAAAAACACAAAATGAAGATAATGATAACCGGCTCTAACGGTCAGTTGGGGAACGAGCTTCAGTCTATTTTAAAGACGGGGGCAAGTGAAATCGGCGCTATGCCCGAGGCACTTAAGGGTGCTAAAATATTCCCCGTTGACGTAGATACACTTGATATAACCGACAATACCGCGGTTAGAAAATACGTGCTTGAAAATAAGCCTAACGTTATAATCAACTGCGCGGCTATGACCAATGTTGACGGTTGCGAAACCGATTACCCGACAGCCTTTAAGGTGAATGCTATGGGTGTTCGGAATTTAGCTATGGCGGCAAAGGCAATCGGCGCTAAATTCATTCACGTTTCTACCGACTATGTTTTTGCGGGTGACGGTAAGCGTCCTTACGTTGAGTGGGACAGGGTTGACCCGCAAAGCGCGTACGGCGCATCAAAGGCTTTGGGCGAAGAGTACGCTATGTCTTTTTGCGATAAAACCTTTGTTGTACGCACCTCCTGGCTGTACGGCTATATCGGTAAGAACTTCGTTAAAACCGTTCGCCGCGTAATACGTGAGCGTGGCGGAATCACCGTTGTCAACGACCAACGCGGTAACCCCACCAATGCCAACGATTTGGCGCATCATCTTCTGAAGCTTGCACTAACCGAAGAATACGGCATTTATCACTGCACGGGTGAGGGTGAGTGCACTTGGTACGATTTTGCGGTTAAGATTGCAGAATATTCAGGACTTGGCGACACCGTTAAGCCCTGCACCTCGGAAGAATTTCCAACCCCCACAAAGCGCCCCGCTTATTCTTCACTTCGCAATCTGGCGCTTGAATGTACTGTAGGTAATGAAATGCGCGACTGGCAGTCGGCATTACAGACATATATAAATAAACTGGAGGACTAAACAATGAAAACTTATCTCGTAACCGGCGGTGCCGGCTTCATCGGCTCGAACTTTGTTATCTATATGCTTAACAAGTACGATGACGTAAAAATCATCAACGTTGACAAGCTTACCTATGCGGGTAACCTTGAAAACCTTAAGAGTGTTGAAAACAACCCCCGCTACAGCTTCGTTCAGGCTGACATCTGCGACAGAGAAGCCATCACCAAGATTTTCACTGAAAACGAAATTGATTACGTTGTAAACTTTGCGGCAGAAAGCCACGTTGACCGTTCTATTACCAACCCCGAAATATTTGTTAAGACCAATGTTGAGGGTACCGTTAATATGCTTCAGTGCGCTAAGGTTGCATGGACTATCGGCGACGACCAGTATAAAGAGGGCGTAAAGTATCTTCAGGTTTCTACTGATGAGGTTTACGGCTCCTTGGGTGACGAGGGCTTCTTTATGGAGACTACTCCGCTTGACCCCCACTCACCCTATTCTTCTTCAAAGGCATCTGCCGACTTCTTCGTAAAGGCATTCGGCGACACTTATAAGTTCCCCATCAACATCACACGTTGCTCTAACAACTACGGTCCCTTCCAGTTCCCTGAGAAGCTTATTCCGCTTATTATGAACAACACACTTCAGCATAAGGATTTGCCTGTTTACGGTGATGGTATGCAGATTCGTGACTGGCTCTACGTTGAGGATCACTGCAAGGCTATTGATATGGTTATCCGCGGCGGCAGACTAGGTGAGGTTTATAACGTTGGCGGTCACAACGAGCGCCCCAATATCTTCATTGTTAAGTCTATTATCGAATATATTAAGGAAAATGTTGACTCTACCGTTGGCGAGCATATGATTAAGCACGTTACCGACCGTAAGGGTCACGACCGCCGTTACGGTATCGACCCGCAGAAGATTAAGGATGAGCTTGGCTGGTATCCCGAAACCTGCTTCGAGGTTGGTATCAAAAAGACACTTAAGTGGTACCTTGATAACAAGGAATGGTTTGATAACGTTACAAGCGGCGCTTATCAGAAGTACTATGATACAATGTACAGCGCTAAGGAGGAGCTTTAATGGGCAAGTTTAATTTTATCAAAACCTCGATTGACGGTGTTATGATAATTGAGCCCACCGCCTTTGGCGATAGCCGCGGCTACTTTATGGAAACCTATCAAAAGGAAAACTTTAAAGAGGCAGGCATCGACATCGACTTCGTTCAGGATAATCAGTCTATGTCTACAAAGGGTGTGCTCCGCGGACTTCATTTTCAGATAAACTATCCGCAGACCAAGCTTGTACGCTGTATTCGCGGTGAGGTTTTTGACGTCTGCGTTGACCTTCGTGAAGGCTCACCTACCTTCGGTAAGTGGGAGGGCGTTATCCTCTCTGCCGAAAATAAGCGTCAGTTCTTGGTTCCCAAGGGCTTCGCACACGGCTTTGTAGTGCTTTCCGATGAAGCCGAGTTCTGCTATAAGGTTGATGACTACTATCATCCCAACGATGAGGGCGGTCTTATGTGGAACGACCCCGATATAGGTATCGAGTGGCCTATCCCTGCCGATATGGAAATCAAGCTTTCGGATAAGGATAAGCTCCACCCGCCGTTTTCACAGTATAAAAAATAATTTTTAAATAATAAAAACCTCTCTTTCGGGAAAAATAACCCTAAAGGGAGGTTTAATTATGCAAACAAACGGAACAATGACATTTATAAAGGGACTTGGCGCAGGTATGGTAGCAGGTGCCGCCGCAGTAGTGGCAGGCAAAATGATGCTGACCGATAAGCACAACGTATCAAAGGGGTCGGCAAAGGTTGTAAAGGCGGTCGGCGAAATCGTAGACGGCGTACAGACCATCTTTAAATAATGCACAATTAATAAAGCGATTTTTTGTATCGTAGGGGAGAGGCTTAGTCCTCTCCCTTTAATTTTAAAAACCATTGATTAAATCCGCTTCTTATGATAAAATTTATATATGCTTTATTAAAAGGGGCGAGCGGTATGTTTAATTTTTTTGCAAATGAAGACAGTAAGCAGGATACACGCTACATAATAAGCGGTAGTGACTATAATCATATAAAAAATGTTCTTCGCATGAATATAGGGGATACCTGCCTTATAAGCTGTGGCGGCAAGAGTGATTTGTGCCGTATCGATGGTTTTTTTGATGATTCGGTTTATCTCGAAATCGTTGAAGAAGATTATAACGATACCGAACTTCCTGTTAAAATATATCTGTTTCAGGGACTGCCCAAAAGCGATAAAATGGAATATATTATTCAAAAATGTGTCGAGCTTGGCGTGTATGCGATAGCGCCCGTCAGAATGAAGCGTTGTATTGTAAAGCTTGACGATAAAAAAGCCGCCTCAAAGCAGACCCGTTGGCAAAGCATAGCAGAAAGCGCCGCCAAGCAAAGTAAACGCAATATAATCCCCGAAATTATGGATGTTTGCTCGTTCGGTGAGGCATTAAAGTTTGCCCAAACACTCGATATGGTTTTAGTACCATACGAAAACAAGGATGGTATGGCGACAACCGCAGAGGCACTGTCTAAACTAAAGAGCGTTAAAAGTGTCGGCATATTTATCGGCCCCGAAGGCGGCTTTGAAGACGGGGAAATCGAAAAAGCACAAGCCGCGGGAGCTACAGCAATTTCCCTCGGTAAAAGAATCTTACGCACCGAAACCGCCGCCACCACGGCAGTCGGTATGTGTATGTTAAATATTGAAATGCATTAATTATTATTTTCAATTTTACATTGTGTTCCATCGTGATTAATTCTATATAAAAGGCTCCCTTGTGTAAAGGGAGCTGTCAAAATTTTAATTTTGACTGAGGGATTGCTTAACGCATAAATCTATGTATTCGCAAACACCTCTAAAATTTTGCTTGATTTCATTGTTTGGTACACGAATGATTGTAAACCCGTATTGTTCGAGAAATTTTGTGCGTTCAATATCTTTTTTTATACCATTTTCTTCAAAATGTTGTGACCCATCAAGTTCTATTATCAGTTTTGCTTTGGCACAGTAAAAATCTACAATATATTTCCCGATTATCTTTTGTCGGTTAAATCTTATGGGATATGTTCTTAAAAAATCATACCATAAATGTCGTTCCTCGGGCGTCATATTTTTACGTAGTGTTCTCCCAACGTTTACAAGTGATTTGTTGTGTTTGTACTCTATGACAATCCCTCCGCCTCGAAATTCTCGGCACCTCCCTTTACACAAGGGAGGCTTTTTTTATTATAATATTTTAAACTATAAAATGTCAATTGCTTTCAATTTTACACTGTGTTCCATCGTGTTTTATTTCGTAATTATCTTTAAGTATCAAATCGCTTATAAAAACAAACTCATACCCCTCATCTTTAAGGCGTTTGAGTATCGTGGGCAGAGCGGCAGGTGTATGGTCGGCATCGTTGTGGAATAGCACAAT
>JAXJYT010000179.1:0-1704 GCA_036306845.1 Acutalibacteraceae bacterium
AACACGAAGTCTGCCTACAGATACCGCGTTATTCATTATATTATCAATTTTACCTGCGGCAAGCTTTGCTTCAAGCGCTTCTATCTTACGCTCGGCATCCTTTAGCTGCTGCATAAGCGCCGCCGCCTTTGTGGCATTTTCTTCCACGTTACCGTTCTTAAGCGCCGCCGCGGTAGCCACCGCGTTCTGCTTATAGTGATTTACAAGCTCCACAAAGTTCGTACCCGTTACGGCTTCGATTCTGCGAACGCCCGCAGCAATTCCATTTTCGGATGTAATTCTGAAAAGACCTATCTTACCCGCGTTATCAACGTGAGTACCGCCACAGAATTCTACCGAAACATCCCCCGCCTTAACAACACGTACAACGTCGCCGTACTTTTCACCGAACAGAGCCATAGCGCCAAGCTGCTTGGCTTCTTCAATCGGCATTTCAAGATTTTGTACCTCGGTGCCGCTGAGAATAGCATCATTAACAATAGCCTCTACCCGCTCGATTTCATCGGGGGTAAGAGCAGAGAAATGCGTAAAGTCAAAACGTACAGTCTTATCATTTACAAGCTGACCTGCCTGCTCAACGTGGGTGCCAAGCACACTGCGGAGTGCCGCTTGTAAAAGGTGAGCCGCGGTATGATTACGGCGGATGGCATTACGGCGAAGGGTGTCAATTTTTGCCGTTACCTTATCACCTACATTTAACGTTCCGCTTTCAAGCGTACCTAAATGCGTGAACACTCCGCCGGTGGTTTTCTTGGTATCCGAAACGGTGAACACTGCTTCCCCTACGGTTATTATACCGCTATCGCCTACCTGACCGCCGCCTTCACCGTAGAAAACGGTAGTATCGAGTACGATTATTGCCTTTTCGCCTGCGTTTACAACCGAAACGTGCTCATTTTCACTTACTATATCAAGAATTTCTGCTTCACATTCATCGGCAGTATAGCCTTTAAATACGGTAGCATCAAGGTTTTCAAAGCTTATACCGTCACTGCTCCAACTCTCACCGTCAGATGCCTTGCGGGCGTTTCTTGCCTTCTCGCGTTGCTGTTGCATAAGGGTATTAAAACCGTCCTCATCAAGCGTCATACCCTTTTCGGCTAAAATATCCTTGGTTAAATCCACAGGGAAGCCGTAGGTATCGTAAAGGCGGAAAGCATCCTCACCCGAAAGAACACCGCCGTTTGCGGTGAGTGTTTCAAGCATAGAAAGACCCTGGTCGATGGTCTTATTAAATGAGCTTTCTTCGTTATTTATAACCTTACTGATAAGCTCTTTCTTTTCAATAAGCTCAGGGTAGCCCGACTTGTTTTCATTTATAACGGCATCGCAAAGCTCCATAAAGAACATACGGTTAATGCCTATGAGCTTACCGTGACGTACTGCGCGGCGGATGATACGGCGAAGCACATAACCTCTACCCTCATTAGACGGGATAATACCGTCACTTATCATAAAGGTTGCGGCACGGGCGTGGTCAGTAATAGCACGGATAGAAATATCGGTTTTGGTATCCTTTCCGTATTCCTTACCCGAAATTTCACAAACCTTATCAAGTATATTGCGGATGGTATCAACCTCGAACATATTATCAACGCCCTGCATTACACAAGCCAAGCGTTCAAGTCCCATACCTGTATCGATGTTCTTGTGCTCAAGCTCGGTATAGGTGCCGTCACCCATATTATTGAACTGCGAGAACAC
>JAXJYT010000180.1:0-4476 GCA_036306845.1 Acutalibacteraceae bacterium
CTCAAACATTCTCTCGGCTCTTTGGTCGATGTCGGCGAGGTGGTCGTTGAGCGTTCCTGCCGTCAGCAAATTGTAATACCTCACTCGATGTTGCGTTTTGAGAAATCGTCTGTGTCGCTCTCCCCACACGCCGATGTGTTCGGTTGTGTCTTGTGGCAAAGCCACGCAAGGTAATCTGTAATCGCCTTGCATTTCATATTTTCCGCCGTTCTTTTCAAATAATGTGTTCATAATGAAACCTCCTTAATTTTGTTGATTTCATTATAAGCGAAATATTTTCAAAAGACGAATGTGCGGATTTTTTGGAATAGAAAAAGGCTTTGACCGTTATAGCCAAAGCCTTATTTCTGCCCATTGCAACGCCACAGATGTAATAATTTCAGAATACTGCCTTATTCACCCGTGGGGTTATTCCGTCGGATTTTCTATATGCTTATTAAAACTTTATTGAATTTTATCATTAACCGTCTTCGCAGTCAATACAGGTTTTTTCTTATTTTGTTCGGTTTATTCGGTATTCTGTGGGGGTTTCTCCCATTATTTCCCTGAAGACTTTTGTGAAATATGAGCAATCGCCGTAACCACAGAGATACGATATATCCTGAATCGAGATTTCTGTTTCTTGAAGCATAACCTCGGCGCGGTTTATACGCACAATATTGATATAACGGTTAAGATTCATTCCCGTGGTTTTCTTGAACACACTGCTTAAATATTTGCTCGACATCATAAATTCCTTTGCAAGCAAGGACAGACTTAAATCGTTCTGATAATTTTCCTCAATATATTTCTTTATCATCGGAACAAAATCCTTTGCCTTAAGCGCCTTCATATTTTCCGAATCCAAGCCGCATTGGAAAACAAGGTTATGCAGGAAATCGACCAGCTTATCCGGTGTGCCGAAGCGCTTTCGCGCGTGGTTTACATCTATGAGCATATACTCACCGACATCCTGCGCATCACCGAAGCGGAGCATTAAAATTTCTATCAGCTTATTAGCAAAAATAATTACCGCTCTGCCCTGCAGACGCTTTGAACGCAGTTCTCTTAAGAAGCCGTCTATATTCTCGTGCGCCTCGTTGACAAGACCGTCTTCCATATATTTGGATATAATAATAACATACTTAAGCAGAAGTTTTTCGCTGTTTTCATCAAAAACACAAATCCCCGCATCCTCACAAAACCACAGACCGTCATAGGCGTTCTGCGCCTTTATAAGCATATTGTTAAGCTTTTCCTCCTCGCTTGAAGAAACATACAGACCAAATCTATACTGCAAATCGGAATTGGCACTATCAAGGAAACGGTCAAGCGCCTCGCGGTCGGTTCTTATAAAAAACGCCTTATGAAACACCGAACGATAGCAGTTAATGGCACCCTCGTCAAAAAACTTCTTGAGATAATCAACAACAGTTTCATCTAAAGCCTCGCACACACAGCACGCGGTAA
Organism: Acutalibacteraceae bacterium; assembly: GCA_036306845.1. Lineage (GTDB taxonomy): Bacteria > Bacillota > Clostridia > Oscillospirales > Acutalibacteraceae > UBA737. The sequence continues at coordinate 1,450 of JAXJYT010000180.1, forward strand.
CGAGCGCATCCGAGCTTCCCCAGATTTCGCGCGAATTTTTCTGAATATCGGCGGTAAGAACACCTACCTGCGCATGCCGAGCCACCGCCACCACATCGCGCTCACGCGCCGCTTCGGCGCACGCAAGGAGCCTTAAAACCTCATCGCTTTCAATCGGCTTTAAGAGATAATCAGTAGCGCGATAGCGCATAGCATCACGCACATATTCGAACTTATCGTGCCCCGAAATAAACACAAAATCGGTTTTTGGAAGCAAGTTGCCAACATTTCTTAAAAACTCAATTCCGTTCATTCCCGGCATCTCAACATCAAGAAAAACCAGATCAATATCACGGTTGTTGTGCAAAAACTCAAGTGCGCGACGGGCGCTCGAAAACTCACCCACAATAACGGCGCCGTTTTGCTCCCAGTTTACAATATCGCGCATATAATCAAGTGACCATTGCTCATCGTCAATTATTATAACCTTAAGCATTCTGCTCAGCTTCCCTCCTTTATATTTATCGGAAATTCTACCGTTACAAAGGTTCCGACATTTAGTATACTACTGATTTTAAGCCCGTATTCGTCGCCATAATAAAGCTTTATACGGTTGTTTATGTTTGCAAGACCGATTCCGCGGCCGCTTTCATCGGTAGACGATGTGATATCGACCCTTGAGCTGAGCTTTTGCTTTAAGGATTTAAGCGCCTCTTTGCTCATACCAACGCCGCTATCACTTAATCTGAACACGATTTTCTCGCCCTCGATACTGCCCGACACCGTTATCTTTCCCGAGGCATTTTCACTTAAAATCCCGTGCATTATAGAGTTCTCGATTATAGGCTGAAGCAGGAAGCGGAGCATATCACACTCAAGCAGTTGCTCATCAACATCAATTCTATAGGAAATACCCTGTGAAAAACGCAGATTCTGAATAAACAGATATGATTCCAACGCCTCGATCTCTTCATAAACCTTGGCTGTGGTGCTGCTTTTAACCGAATAGCGCAGAATACCTACCATACGGTCGCAAATCTCAGCAACGGGCTCACTCCTGCCGCCCGCATTAAACTGCTTAATACTCGCAAGCGTATTATAAACAAAGTGCGGATTGATCTGATTTTTAAAGGCAATAAGCATCGCGTTACGCTTGGCAATTTCCTTCTGAAGCGCCGACTTCTGCGCAGAAAGCTTCTCATAGTTAAGCTGAGCTATCTTATCTGAGACCTCGCAAACCCTGTTGGCAATATAGTAAAATTCCTCAACACTAAACAGCCCTTCAAGGCGTTTTTTATCAAAGCTTTCAATATCCTCAAGCAGACCGTCAACGCTCTTAAAGGAATCCTCCATAAGCACAAAGAGCCTTATTATCATCGCAAAAACAAATACGAGAACGGCACCCAGAAGCGCTATACTTGCCCATAGATATACAGGCAATCCAACCCCCAAAGCCTGCGAAGGAATAATGCAATAGACTATTATCCCGTAATTTTCCAACAGAAAATAGGAAGCATAATAATCCTCACCCTCGACCTCGAACGGATTAAAGCTTCTTTCCTTCTGTTCACGGTTCTGTGCAAGCCAGTTTTCGGGCAACTTTATATAGTCGGTAACAATGGTGGTCTTTATCGGCAGAGTATCCTGTGCCGCAACAAATGCAGCAAAGCCTTCCTTTTGAAAAAATCTAAACTCATCATAAAACATATTGGATGAAAGCAATATGGTCACAGTGCCAATGGTCTCACTGTATTGTGAATCAAAAACGGGCAAGGCCATAACAAAGCTCTTTTTATCCATACCCACAACGCCCATAGGTGCAAAGCTATCTATGTGCTCAACTATTTCGGATAACACAAGTGTGCTTATCTGTTCATGTCCGTTCTGTGAAAAGAATTGACGCTCTCCATTGCTTGCCATAAAAACAACGGATTCAATATAACTGTTTTTAAACAGTCTTTCGGTACACTCCTGCCTTACCTGATTATAGTTTAAAAAATCGTTGGACAAAAAGCCCTTGACCGAATCATTTTCACAAAGCCTTTTAAGGTCATAATAGACCTCTGAAAGACTTGAGTTAAGGCTCTTTTCCATCAATTTCATATTGCTTATATATCTTTCGCTCTGTGCCTCTTTTACACGGCTTTCGAAACGGTTTCCTATAAGCAGGGTTGCCGCAACGCTTGCTACAAGCAGTAAGGATACCGTTATTATTATCACTGATTTAATAGAATATCTTGAGCCTTTTTTAACAGACATCGTCAACCCCCCTTTTAAAAAAACAATCCCCAAGTATACAAACTATTATATATCATTTTTCAACAAAAGCAAAGTTGTTTTTCCGTTTCTTTTGTAGAAATTTTCCGCATTTTAAAAAAGAAAGCGGAAGTACCCTCACAGCACTTCCGCCAAAACACTTGACTTTATCCATTATTGGTCATTCATTCTCTTGCGCAATCATATTAAGTAGATTTTCTTTGCAAAATTCGTTAAATTCTACCCATTCCAACAATAATGGAATAGGTTAGGCGAAACAATTCTGTTTCGCCACAAAATCTTTGATTTTGCGACAAATTTTTTATAAAATTTGTCCTATCGCATTGCAATGAATGTTGTGCAAAATTAAATATTAGAATTTAATTTTGCCAAAGCCACTTGTAAAGTGGCTTGTCGAAACACTTAAAGCGTTTCGACTAACTACAGTCATTATATTAGCCCGAAGGCGTGCAGAAATTTCTGCACGCCAACTTTTATGTGGACTTTCAATAATATAAATATTTTTTGCCCTGCCACTTTAAATTTTTTTACGATAGTAATGCTTAATTTATCAGCTCTTTAGTTTTTAGCTATCATCTCATAGTTGCCTTCGGTGCAAGGTGACTTCAGCGTTCTTATACTACACACTTATTCATTATAAAAATCAACGTAATTTCTAAAGCTTATATTAAGAAAGGCTTAGTCATATCACTAACATCTCTTATAATCTAAGAAAATAAACCCAAATAACACATATTATACAAGCCCCTTTTCATATCTTCAAATAGAGGA
>JAXJYT010000181.1:0-1568 GCA_036306845.1 Acutalibacteraceae bacterium
ACAGGTAATATGGTCTACAAGTTGTTTTACCGTACTGATACCGTATACATTTATTCCTTCAACTGCGGCGCCCTCTGCGGCGTTTTCAAGCGGCACAAAAACATTTTCGATACCGTTTTGCTTGGCAGTAATCACCATTGCAAGCACGCCGTTAATCGCGCGTAGCTGACCGTCGAGTGAAAGCTCACCTAAAAATACGCTGTCTTTTATATCAACCTTCAATTGTTCAGATGCCGAAAGTATAGAAAGTAAAATCGGAAGGTCGTATATAGCGCCCTCTTTTTTCTTATCTGCAGGCGCTAAATTAACGGTTATTCTGCCGGTGGGGAATTTATAACCGCAGTTTTTAATGGCCGCACGAACACGGTCACGTGATTCCTTAACCGCAGTATCGGGCAGACCTACAACGTCAAAGCAGGGAAGACCACCCGAAACATCGGCTTCAATTTCTATCATATATGAATCAATTCCAAAGATGCCGACACTTTTTACCATTGAAAACATTTCTAAATCCCCTTATGTTTTATAAATATATTATATAATAATCTGGTAACATTTACAATAATAAATGTTGACACAATAATAAAGTTTAAAGTATAATAAAATAAAAAGGGGAGATTTATTATGATTAACAGAGCACAACTTAAATTTCAGGCAAAACAGTTTCTTACGGGTAATTGGGGTGTCGCTATCGGAACGTCGCTTGTGGGAACCTTGATTTTAAGCGCGGCAAGCTCAGCGACCGGCGGTGGCGGTGCGCTTTTATCGGGCGTTATTTCCGTTGGTCTTGCAATTGTAATGCTTGAAATTGTAAGAGGTTGGAAAGTTGAATTCACCGATATGTTCAAGGGATTCCAGAACTTCGGTACAACGTTTTTAGCGGGTCTTTTAGTGGCTTTATATACACTACTTTGGTCATTGCTATTCGTAATACCCGGTATTATCAAGATGTATTCATATTCTATGACCTCATATATTCTCGCAGATCATCCCGAAATGAAACCGAAAGAAGCGCTTGAAGCAAGTTCAGTTATGATGGAAGGTCATAAGATGGATCTGTTTATTCTTGATTTAAGCTTTTTTGGTTGGTATTTACTCGTTGGTCTTACCTTTGGATTGGCAGCACTTTATGTAGGTCCATACGTTTCTGCCACAAGGGCACTTTTTTATGAAGCAATCAAGGGCGAAAAGGTTGCTACAGCTTATACCGAGACAGTGCTTTAATATTCTTAAATATAATTTTCGGGTGCTGAAAAAACAGCACCCGAAAAATTTTTAAAAAATTTTGAAAAAAGGGTTGCATTATTACATAAGATATAGTATAATACTTTTACGCCAAAACGGCACAACTAAATATCGCGGGGTAGAGCAGCTGGTAGCTCGTCGGGCTCATAACCCGGAGGTCGCAGGTTCAAGTCCTGTCCCCGCAACCAAAAACCTTCTCGGACAAAGTTCGGGAAGGTTTTACTTTTTCACTATTCACTTTTCACTTTTCACTAAATCCGTCCGAGAAGATTTTTGGAGGTAATAAGTAATAGTGAATAGTGAAGAGGTATTCTGCAAGGCTC
>JAXJYT010000182.1:0-2501 GCA_036306845.1 Acutalibacteraceae bacterium
ACCTTAACCTCTGCGCGTGCGCCGCCAAAAATACCTAAAACCTTCTTTTTGGGCAAATTGATTATCTCAATTTGAATATCCTCGTCATTACGTGCGCCAAGCTTTAATATGGCGTTTTCTTTAGCTTCTTCTACTGTATTACCGAAGCCGATTGCTTCCTTAATCAAGTAAAGGACCTCCCTAAATATCTTTATATTATTCGTCAGTATCTTCTACTGTATTAAACTTCTTAAGCTGACCTGCCTCAAAATCGCACTGCTTAACAAGCTCCTTAGCGCGCTCACGCGCCAACATTCTTTGCGGACCGTAGACAAGCTGAATAACCGCCTGAATAGCGCCGCCTATTAGTGATGAACAAATCCAGTAGAAGCCAACACCGCCCGGCAAGCTAAAGCCGATGAACAACGAAATCAGCGGCATTGTAAGCATCATTCCCGCCATCGAAGGTGCCTCGGGATTGTTTCGCTTGTTAATTTTCATTGAAACAAAGCTTGTTAGCATCTGCGACAAGAATGCGCCGATGGGTATAAGCCATACAAGCTGGAATTTTGTGAAGTCAAAGGAAAATTCGGGTGTCTGAAGCAGATTGATACCCAAAAGCTCATAATCAATATGAGTTTCCTTATCCTTTTTTATGATAGACTGCAAATCGGATTCGATTTTGCCGTAGTCTTCCTCACTCATAACCTCTTCAAAAACATCGGGGTTTTCACGTATAATGCTGATAAGTAAAAGCTGATTTCCGCGGGTATTCTTTGCAGAATTCTTGGTCCACGAAATTTCTTTAGAAACCTCTTTAAAGGCTTCTGCATCTTCCTTTTCAAGCGCAGTCATACTGGTAGAAAAGGCATTGTAAACGTTGGCAGCCTTATCGTTATCTGCACCTGCCATATAGGTAAGCGGAGAAAGAATAAGACTGTATATGCTCATCATAAGCACAAGGCGAACAAGCATAGGAAGACAGCCGCCCGACATCGAAACGCCCTCATCCTGATAAAGCTTCTGCTGTGCTTCGGCCATCTTCTGTCTGTCATCACCGTATTTGCGACGAAGCTCATCAAGCTTTGGCTTAATGCGCATTTGTTGAACGCTTGATTTTTGACTCTTTATACTTAGCGGTATAAGCAGTATATCAATAAATAGCGTAAACAAAAAAACTGCCGCCGCAAAGTTACCACCCAAAACGCCCGATAAAAATCGCATAACATATCCAAGCGGAACATTAATAAAATTAAATAAGCCCATATCTTATAACCTCTTATGGTAAATATTCAAACTAATTATTTCGTTTTCCTTTCAGGTACGGGGTCATACCCACCCTTACAAAACGGATTGCATCTTAAAACACGCCAAAGCGCCAACGCGGTGCCCTTAAAGGCACCGTGCACGCTTATAGCCTCTATCGCGTATTGCGAGCATGACGGCGTAAACCTGCAACAAGGTATCTTGCGCGGTGAGATGCATTTCTTGTAGAATTTAATTGCGCCTATAAGTAACCGCGCAACAGGATTTTTTACTCTATCCATAATTCTTTACTTTTAAGTTGTTTCTCAATAGTAGCGGCAATCTGTGTGCTTTTAACCGATAAAATACGGGTTCTTGCCACTATAACGAAATCGTAGCCCTGCGGTATATGCGCGACTACGTCGGAAAAAGCCGCTGTAATCAAGCGCTTGGCGCGATTACGGTAAACGGCGCTACCAATTTTCTTACCCGCCGTAATACCTAAACGGGTAACTAATTTTTTGCCCTTGCACACGTACATAACAAATGACGGTGCCACGAGGGCGGTTCCGCGGGTATACGCCCTGCGGAATTCCCAATTCTGTTTCAGCTTTTCAAACTTTTTCATAAAGCCAATACTTCCCTTTAGCGAGATTATACGCCCACAAAAGGAAAAGCCACTTAGGAAGTGGCTTTAGTAGGTCAACTGCTTTCTTCCTTTAGCTCTGCGGCGTGCTAATACCTTGCGGCCGTTTGCTGTAGCCATTCTCTTAAGGAAGCCATGCTCCTTTTTACGATGTAGCTTTTTAGGTTGATAAGTTCTTTTCATTGTTCCAAACCTCCTTGTAAACACATAAGTGTGAGACTACGGTTATATTATGAAAGGCATATTTTGCCTTATAGATAACCTTACAATATGAGATTATAACTCAAAAGGGGGTATGATGTCAACAAAAATCTAACAAAAGACAAAAAATTTACAAAAACGCTTGCAAATTATATCACATTATGTTAAGATACTATCGTTCGGGGGCGTAGCTCAGCTGGGAGCGCGAAGCACTCAAAGTTGAACCCCACCACATAATTTCATAAATAAAAACTTGACGAACCCTCATATGGGGGTATAGCTCAGCTGGGAGAGCGCTTGAATGGCATTCAAGAGGTCAAGGGTTCGATCCCCTCCGTCTCCACCACCTGTTCGTCAAGTTTTATTTTTTTGCCCGCTCAAAATGAGTGGGTATTTTTTGTTTGCAAAGTACTTTTTATTGGACTTATAG
>JAXJYT010000183.1:0-3604 GCA_036306845.1 Acutalibacteraceae bacterium
GTATTGCACTAAGCAACAAAATCAATACAAGGGGAAAGCCAAGACCAAATGCCAAATTTAGAGGATCTCGAAGTATTTCTTTAGTATTTCTGCCTGCAAATGTCAGCATTCTCATTTTGCTACCCCCTTAACGATACGAACAAAAGCCTGTTCAAAATTATCTGTCCCCGCAGTTTCTTTGATTCTCTCAGCGGTATCACAGATAAGGAGTTTACCATCTTTCATAATAGCTATACGGTCAGACAGGGCTTCTGCTTCTTCCATATAGTGCGTTGTCAGAATAATCGTAACCTTCCCTTTGAGAGAACGGATCAAATCCCACAGATCACTTCGAGCAAGCACATCGAGCCCGAGCGTAGGCTCATCAAGGAATAAAATCTCCGGCTCGCTTATCAGTGCCATAGCGATGCTCAACCTACGTTGCCAACCGCCTGACAGTTTTCCTGCTTTTTTCTTGATAACAGATTCAAGTCCGAGCAATTCGGTCAGTTCTGCGATTTTTGTATTTTGTTTGTTCTTTGTAAAACCGTGAACACCGCACATTAACTCAAGGTTCTCCCGAACTGAAAGACCTGGCGCAACCGCAGTTTCCTGCGGAGAAACGGCTATAAGCGATTTCACGGCGGCAGTATCATTACAAATGCTTTTTCCGTTAAGAAATGCATCTCCGCTTGTGGGCTGCGTAAGACAGGACAACATTTTTATAGTGGTTGTCTTGCCTGCACCGTTTACGCCGAGCAGAGAAAATAATTCGCCTTTGTGCACAGATAAACTAAGGTTATCCACCGCAACCACATCTTTATATTTTTTGGTTAAACCGTTGATTTTGATAGCATCCATAGTTTATCCCTCCGTATCATATTGCTTTTTCAAGCCTTGATATACATCCGTAAGCATTTTACTTATAAGTTCCCAATCAAAATTATAATATCCCGTTGCTATCATTGTTGCGATACCGTGAACATACGCCCACATTTCCAAATGGAATAGCTTCGCATCCGAACTTTCAAGACCTGTGTTATTGTGAACAATAGTCTCCATTTTATCGGTGAGTTCTGACCCTTCGGAAATTGCTTCATCCGATCGATCACACATATACAAAAGCTTAAACAATTCTTTTTCTTCTTTTGCAAATTGAATATAAGCCATACCGTTCGCTTTGTATGTAGGGAACTCTCCGCTTTCTACCTCTCGCTGCATATACTCTTGGCATAATATATCCGCTTTTTTTGCAACTGCAAGGCGTAGTTCGTCCATAGTTGCAAAGTTGGAGAATACCGGTTGCGTAGAACAGTTCAAGACAGAAGCAATCGTTCTTGCATTAATTGCTTGTGCTCCGCTTTTTCGAACAATATCAACTGCGGCGTTTACAATATCTTCTTTTGTCACTTTAACTTTGGGCGGCATAACGCACCTCCGTAATATAGTTATTGTTATATATCGATTGTTATTTTATCACCTTCACCAACAAATGTCAATTGGTTTTGCCAAAATATCAGAAAATGGCGACAGAGAGGTGTTAAGCTCCCTGCCGCCGTTCACCAGTTTCCCAACGAGAAACTGCCTGACGGGTTACAAATACTTTTTCTGCAAGCTCGTCCTGTGATATACCTTTTTTCGTTCTAAGTTCGAGAATAATATCCTTTGTATCCATAACTAATCACCTCATAGCGATTATACTGCAAGGATTATAGTTTAAAAAGCAACCTGCTGTTGCTAACAGTTCGATAAATAAGAATTTGTTGCTCCGTCAAACTGAAATTTTACTTTATTCCATATTTCTCAATAATATAATCCATATCCTTATCTCCTCTACCTGAAAGATTTATAAGAATAGAACCTTTACCCATCCGCTTAACCAGCTTCATACCATAGGCAACTGCGTGAGAACTTTCGATTGCCGGAATGATACCTTCCATTCGTGAAAGTTCAAAGAACGCATCAATCGTCTCATCATCACTTACCACATCATATTTAACTCTGCCAAGGTCATGTAAAAAAGCATGTTCCGGTCCTGATGACGGGTAATCCAGACCACTTGCTACGGAATATACCGGTGCCGGCTCACCCTTTTCATCCTTTAACATAATGCTGTTAAATCCGTGCATAACACCTTCTTCTCCATAGGTAAGGCTTGCTGCATGATCGCCAAGTGCAGTTCCTCTTCCAAGCGGCTCAACACCATAAATATCAACCGGGTCATTTAGAAATCCCGAAAACAATCCCATAGCATTAGAACCTCCACCCACACAAGCAACAACCGCATCTGGCAGTTCTCCTGTCATTTCTAAGAACTGTTCTCTTGCCTCGATTCCTACCACGCTCTGAAAATCTCTTACCATCATAGGGAACGGATGAGGTCCCACAACAGAACCAATACAATAGATTGCATCCTTATATTCCTTACAATATGCCATAAACGCTGCATCAACAGCTTCTTTGAGTGTCTGTAATCCGTCCGTCACTTCAATGACTCTGGCTCCAAGTATTTTCATTCTCGCAACATTAGGTGCCTGTTTTTTTATATCCACAGCACCCATATAGATGTCGCATTCCAATCCGAAATATGCTGCAGCAGTTGCAAGTGCAACACCATGCTGACCAGCTCCTGTTTCTGCAATAACTTTTTTCTTCCCCATATACTTTGCAAGAAGCACTTCTCCCATACAATGGTTCAGTTTATGTGCGCCGGTATGGTTCAAATCCTCTCGTTTTACATAAAGCTGAACTCCCGTTCCAATCTTATCTGATAGTCTCGCCAGATGAGAAATCGGTGTAGGTCTGCCCTGAAATTCCTTACGAATACGCCTAAGCTCACATATAAACTGTCTGGACTTACAAATTGTCTGATATGCCTCACTAATTTCATTCATAGCAGTCTGTAATTCCGGTGGAATATAAGAACCACCGTATTTTCCGAAATACCCCTTTGCATCCGGGTAATTTTTAAAGTAAGTGTCAAAATCAATATTATTATACATCATAGTATTATCCTCCATATTCTAAATTTTGCTTTTTGTCTGTTTTTATTTGTTTCTCATATATTATTCTGGCGCATAAGCGCCACCATAATTTTCGTGCCATGCTTCACACCTCCCGATAATTCAATGAACCTTCCTGTCAAAGAAGCATAAAAAAACGCCCTTGACAGAATGATAAAATCTGTCAAGGACGAATACGATACTTAAACAAAAAGTACACACTATCCGCGGTGCCACCTTGATTTACAGCTATGCCGCTGTACGCTTAGCAGGATACCAACATATCCCCGGCAACTAACGTATGCCCATACGTCGCAGAATACTCGGTGCATATATACACTTTTGACTGCGCCCTCAGCGGTCCATTTGACAACTTGTTTCTCACCTGATTCTCAGCACCACAGGCTCTCTGTAAAGGCATCATTGCCGTTATCTCCGCTTCAACGGTTTATATAATATATTAAATTGTTATGAATTATAGAACCATTTTTCTTAAATGTCAAGTATTTTTTCTCTTATGAAACCTGAAATTTTCTGTTGCTTAATAATCAAGCGATCCGCCATAATCGTTCCAATCACCAAACATTTTCCTGTTTCTGACTGCTTAATTAATTTTCCGAGCA
>JAXJYT010000184.1:0-18295 GCA_036306845.1 Acutalibacteraceae bacterium
GAAATGGACCTTTTGGATTCGCGTATATATGAAATGCGCGAGGCGGTATCGGCGGCCGCTCCCAACGATTTTTCATCACGCGTTTGGGCGCTTGATAATCGCAAGTTGTTTAATCACACAAGAACGGATCTTTCAAAGGACCCTATATTATTTTAAGAAAAGAGGAAAAATATTATGAAAATAACAAAGGATATGATTATAGGCGACGTACTTGATAAGGATAGCGGTGCCGCAAAGTTTTTCTTTGCTATAGGTATGCACTGTCTTGGTTGTCCCGCTTCACGCGGTGAGACGATTGAGCAGGCTTGCACGGTTCACAATACCGATTGCGACGCTCTTCTTGCCGAGCTTAACGCTTACTTTGCCGATAAATAATGCGGAATTTAAGTGAAAGACTATCCCTTATAGCCTCTATGGTAAAATCGGGCAGCAGGGTTTGTGATGTGGGAACAGATCACGGCTATCTGCCCGCATTTTTATATCTTTCGGGCAAGTGTACGGCCGTTTGCGCCACCGACATACGTGAAAAGCCTTTAGAGAGTGCCAAACGTAATATTGAGCGCCTTGGCGCTACGGGCGTTAATCTTATTTTGTGTGACGGTCTATCATCCGTAACACGCGAAATGGCAGATACCGTAATTATTGCGGGTATGGGCGGTGAGGTTATAAGTGGTATAATCGACAGATGCGCCTTTTTGCGCGATGATACCGTCGAATTGATTTTGCAGCCGATGACCGCCGCTACGGAGCTACGCGAATATTTAGCGAAAAACGGCTTTGCGGTCGAACGGGAACAGGCGGTCTGCGAAAACGGCAAGGTGTATTCTGTAATGCAGGTTCGATATACGGGAATACCATATGTAGCCGACCAGCTGTTTTTAAGCATTGGTATGTTAAAATGCGATACTGCGGTATCCAGACAATACATAGAAAAGCAAAAACGTATTTGTGAAAAAAGGCTTTCCGATTTAAAATCGGCAGGTATAAATAACGAAGTTTATGATAATTCCTTGCGGCTTTTTAACGCCCTAAAACAAATTTTGGAGGACTGAAATGGCTTTTGACGGCGCTTTTTTGCATAGCGTAATTTTAGAGCTTAAATCGGCAGAAGGCTGCCACGTTGACAAGATATACCAACCTTCACGTGACGAGTTGGTTTTGTTGTTGCGCAAAAAAGGCTTTGTAAAGCGTCTTCTTATAAGCGCCCGTTCAGGCGGCGCACGTATTCAGTTTACCGAAGGCAAGTACGAAAATCCCGAAACGCCACCGATGTTCTGTATGCTTGCGCGAAAAATCTTTTCGGCATCACGTCTTGTATCGGTGTCGGGCAAAGGGCTTGAGCGTATAGTAGAACTTACCTTTGATACTGCGAATGAAATGGGCGATAGAATTTCTCCCAAAATAGTGTGTGAGCTAATAGGCAATAGCAGTAATATAATACTTGTGGGTGATGACGGTAAAATCTACGATGCCGCCCGCCGCAGTGATATTGAAACGGCAAAAAGAATAATCCAACCCGGCGCTAAGTATGAGTATCCTCCGACACAAGATAAGCTTGATTTTTTAAACGGTGATATGGAATGCATTTTAGATACTGCGTTGACAAAGGGCGGACTTTTATCAAAGGCTTTACTTGATACTGCCGACGGTCTGTCTCCGCTTATATGCCGCGAGGTAGCCTATACCGCTTGCGGTGACGACGTTGCTTGTGATGAGGTTTCTGATAGGTCCTTAATTGTTAAAACACTTGAAGACATAAGGTCTCAGATACTAAACGGCGGTACTCCCACCGTTTTTTATAAAGCGGATAACACACCCGCAGACTTTTCTTATATTGATATAAAGCAGTACGGCAATACCTATACGAAGAAAACCTTTGGTACACCAAGCGAACTTCTTGATGCTTTTTATTTCGAGCGTGATTTACTTGCGGCTATGCATAGGGGTACTGCCGATATTTCACGGCTTGTTACAAATCTCATTACACGCGCCAACCGCCGCCTTAATTTGCGGCTTCGCGATATGCGTGAGGGTGAGAATCGCGAACAGCTCAGAATATTCGGTGAGCTTATAAAAGCTAATATCCACGCTATCCCTGCGGGCAGTACCGTAGCGCGTGTTCATAATTTTTATGATGAGGAACTAAAGGTAATAGAAATTCCTTTGGACCCCGCAAAGAACGCCGCGCAGAATGCCGCAAAATATTTTAAGGATTATAAAAAAAGCTGTGCCGCAGTACAAACGCTTGAGGGACTTATAGAAGAGGATAAGCGTGAAATTGAGTATCTTTCTTCGGTTGAAGAAAGCATAAGCCGTTGCAGAAGCAGTGCTGATATTGCCGAAATACGTGAAGAATTGGCGCAGGGCGGTTATATAAAGAAGCAAAACGGTAAGCGACAGAAAAAGGTGCAGTCTAAAATAGAGGAGCACCAAAGCAAAGAAGGCTACCGTATTTTAGTCGGTAAAAACAACACACAAAATGATTATATAACAACCGCTCTTGCTGCAAAGAGTGATATGTGGTTTCATACTAAGGGAATCCACGGCTCACACGTTGTAGTAATGTGCGGCGGTGCGCCTTTAAGCGATGAAACGGTGATTTTTGCCGCACAGCTTGCGGCGTATAATTCAAAGGCAAGAAGCTCTTCTAACGTGCCCGTTGATTACACTCCGGTAAAGTTCGTTAAAAAGCCGAACGGCGCAAAGGCGGGTATGGTAATCTACACCACAAATAAAACGGTATTTGTAACGCCTAGGGTAGAGTGAATAATCCGAACACCGTTTTAAAAAGGCGGATTTTCACTCATACTTTGTTAAAATACTCGTTAATCCGATAGGATTAACTGCGTTTTGTGCCTTGTCTGAATAAAAATCCGCTCTTTTTAAAATCTTCGACCTCAAAGCGAGAAGATTTTGAGTGGTTTTTATTCAATGCGGATGCAGTAAGGCTGTCGCCTTACAAGAACGAATTGGGTAAAAAGCGCCGAAATAAGCCACTTTGAGGCGAGTTCGGATTATTCGCTCTACCCTAAGGAGGAAAATTGATGCGTATCGGTATTTCAAGCGCATGCCTTTATCCGATGGAAACGGAAAAGGCTTTTACGGCTATTGTGGAAAACGGTATTCCCGTTTGCGAAATATTTTTCAATGCCTCATGTGAACTTAACCCATCCTTCGTAAACGAACTTGATGCCATCCGTAAGAGCGGTGAAACCGAGGTTGTATCAATTCATCCTATGATGTCGCTTGCCGAATCCTTTGTGCTATTTTCGGCGTATGACCGCCGCTACCGTGAGGGGTTGGAGGATTATAAGCGCTATGCGCAAATTGCCGCACAGCTTGGTGCTAAATATATAATTATGCACGGTGGAAAGCCCAACGGCGTACTTACTGATGAACAGTATTTTGAACGCTTTTATGAAATATCACGCGCAGTGCGCGAAAACGGCGCTACGCTTTTACAGGAAAACGTTGTTCATTTCCGCGCAGGAAATCTCGGATTTATGAATAAAATGGCGCGGTATTTAGGTGATGAAGCACGGTTCTGTCTTGATGTCAAGCAAAGTGTACGCGGCGGATATTCACCTTTTGATGTACTAAGTAGCATAGGCGGTCACGTAAAGCACATCCATATAAGTGATAATACGCCCGATAACGACTGTATGATACCGCTTGCGGGTAACTTTGATTTTGGTGCGTTTTTTGAAAAAGCTCAACAAAACGGCTATACGGGTGACAGTGTTATTGAGGTTTACAGATGGGCCTTTGATGAGCCTGATGAGTTATTTTCAAGTCATAAAAAGTTATGCGAAAAAATATTTTAAAAATTTTTAAAAAAAGTATTGACAAACCGAAACTAATATAGTATAATCACATCGTTGTCTCGAGAGGCAACACACAGTTGGTGTTGATTGCGGTGAGGGTCCACCCGTTCCCATTCCGAACACGGAAGTTAAGCTCACTTGCGCTGAAAATACTTGGCGGGCAGCTGCCTGGGAAGATAAGTAGATGCCAACACAAGCCCGATGCTTTAGCATCGGGCTTTAATTTTTTATTGATAATTAAATCTTGACAATCATTGTCTTTTATAATAAAATGATTATGCTGAGATTTTGAGAAGCAAGGTATACAGGGGAGTACTGTATCCTTGCTTTTGTTTTTTTGAGGTGATTTGTATGACTTTGCAGGAAATAAGGGATTGCTTAGAGCGTAGCCCCGTTATTGCGGCGGTTCCAAATAATATGTTAAGCTTGGCATTAGAATCACCCGTTGATATAATCTTTAATTTGAAGGTGTCGATTCTTGAAATTGAAGAGTGTATAAAAAAAGCACATCAAAGGGGCAAGCGTATTTTTGTCCATATTGATTTAGCCGATGGTATCGGCAAGGATAAAATGGGTGTTCAGTATCTGGCGGGTCTTGGTGTTGACGGCATAATCAGTACGCGCGCGCAACTTATCCGTTACGCAAAGGAAACAGGACTGATTACAGTGCAACGCTTCTTTGCGCTCGACAGTAAGGGCGTCGAAAGTATAGGCGAAATGCTTTCTGCCACAAATCCCGATTTAATCGAAATTATGCCGGGTATTGCAAGCAAGATTATAAAGCGTTTTGTCCCATATAATATACCTGTAATAGCCGGTGGGTTGATAGAAACCAAGTCGGAGCTTACCGAAGCGCTTAAAAACGGTGCCGAGGCAATATCTACAGGGAAAAAAGAGCTTTGGTATATGTAAAATTTGTATATAGATAGAGGAGAAAAGCTATGAACAAAACACAGATAGTTGATTGGAAAACCATAACGAATTTCGTGATTGATGCCTTCGTTGGTTATGGAATTCCACGTGCAGATGCCGAAATCTGCGCCGACGTGCTTTTAGAATCGGATAAGCGCGGTATTGAATCACACGGTGTAAACCGCTTCAAACCCGTTTATCTTGACAGAATCAAGGCGGGTATTCAGAATGCGGTTACCGAAATTGAAATCATAAAAGAAACACCCACTACTGCAGTAATAGACGGTCATCACGGTATGGGTCAGGTGATCGGTCATAAGGCTATGAGTATGGCTATCGCCAAGGCAAAGGAATACGGTATGGGTATGGTCGTTGTCCGTAATTCCTGCCACTACGGTATAGCGGGTTACTATTCTACGATGGCTACCAAGGCGGGTTGTATCGGTATGACGGGTACGAACGCGCGCCCCTCTGTAGCGCCCACACACGGCGTTGAGGGTATGTTCGGTACTAATCCCTTTACCATCGGCGTTCCCACTGACGAGGCGTTTGATTTTAACTTTGACTGCGCTACCTCCATCACGCAAAACGGCAAGGTTGAATATTACGAGCGTATCGGCGAGGATGTTCACGCAGGTACTATAATTGATAGCGACGGTAATGCGGTTGAGGGTGATGCAGGCGTTGCACTTAAAAAAATCCGTGGCGGCACAGCGGCGCTTACAACGCTTGGCGGTATAGGTGAGGCTTTGGGCGGATATAAGGGCTACGGCTTTGCGCTTGCGGTTGAATTTTTCTCCTCCATCCTTCAGGACGGCGCATACGGTCAGGCGCTTGACGGTAAGGATGAGCAGGGTAATATACGTCCTTATCAGTTAGGTCATTGGTTTATTGCTATTGATACCGAGCATTTTATGGGTGAAGACGTTGCCCGTAAAAAAGCGGGTGATATTTGCCGCAGTATGCGTGCTTCCAAAAAAGCACCGGGTGCCGAGCGCATCTACACTGCAGGTGAAAAGGAATATGAAATCGGATTAGCCCGTGAAAGCGGCGTTCCGATAAATGAATCGGTACAAAAGGAAATCACCCAGATTCGCGATGAGTTGGGTCTTACACAGTATAAGTTTCCGTGGGAGGATTAAGTATGGACATCAAGCAGGAATCACTTAAAAAGCATTATGAATGGCAGGGTAAAATTGAGGTTGTATCGCGTACAAAGGTAAACAGTAGTGAGGATTTATCCTTGGCGTACACTCCCGGTGTTGCCGAGCCTTGCCTTCAGATAAATAAGGATTACAATAAATCCTATGAGCTTACACGCCGTAGCAATCTTGTTGCCGTTATAACCGACGGTACTGCAGTTCTTGGTCTTGGCGATATAGGTCCTGAAGCAGGTATGCCTGTTATGGAAGGAAAATGCGTGCTTTTCAAGGAGTTTGCCGACGTTGATGCTTTCCCACTTTGTGTCAGAAGCAAGGACGTTGATGAAATTGTTCGCACAATTTATCTCATTTCGGGCTCCTTTGGTGGCATAAATCTTGAGGATATAGCGGCGCCCCGTTGCTTTGAAATCGAGCGCAGACTAAAAGAAATATGCGATATTCCTGTATTCCATGATGACCAGCACGGTACTGCAGTTGTGGTAGCGGCGGCCATGATAAATGCGTTAAAGCTTGTTAAAAAGGATATATCCAATATTAAGTGTGTAATCAACGGTGCGGGTGCGGCAGGCACCGCCATTGGTGAGCATCTGCTTGATATGGGTCTTAAAAATCTTATTATGTGCGATAAATTCGGCGCAATATACGAGGGTATGGAGGGTCTGTCTGATGCTCATACCGAGCTTTCAAAGAAAACCAATCCCAACCGCGAAAGCGGTACGCTTGCCGATGTGCTTAAGGGTGCCGACGTGTTTGTGGGTGTATCCGCTCCTAACATCGTAACACCCGAAATGATTGGCACGATGGCAAAGGATTCCATCGTATTTCCGATGGCAAATCCTGTTCCCGAAATTATGCCGGATAAGGCAATAGAGGGCGGCGCTAAAATTGTTGGTACGGGCCGTTCGGACTTCCCGAATCAGATTAACAACGTTTTAGCCTTCCCGGGCATCTTCCGCGGTGCGCTTGATGTCCGCGCTGCCGATATAAACAAGGCAATGATGGTAGCGGCAAGTAATGCGATAGCCTCTATCGTAACCGATGCCGAGCTTGCAACCGATTATATTCTTCCAAAAGCCTTTGATGAGCGTATCGTTCCCGCCGTTTCTGCGGCAGTTGCAAAGGCGGCTCGTGACAGCGGTGTAGCAAGGCTATAAACATTAATACTTAAATAAAAATTCCAACCTGAAAAACGGGTTGGAATTTTCTTATAAAAAAGTATTTACATTTGAAATAAAATTAGATATAATAAATATGTATAATTATTGGAGGTATAGCTATGAAAAAAATAATTGCATTGCTTCTCACAATTACATTATTATTTACACTCTCGCTTACTGCGTTTGCTGCACAAAGCCCTGTTGGAAAGGAACAGATTACCGTTGTACTCCGTAAGGGTGACGGTATAAAGGGCGCTTTGGAGGCTGACGTTAAATACACGCTTGACGGCGGTGCTGAAGTTTCGGTTGTTGCCAACGAAAAGGATTACGGCGAATTTAAAAGTTGGTCCGTTTATAAGGTTGTCGGCGACGGTAAGACTGAGCCTGCTAAGATTCCTGCCGATTATGAGATAATAAAGGGCGGCGCAAATCTTCGTGAGTTTACTATTTTAGCGCATACCGACCTTATTATTTGCGCAAACTACGGTGATAAGATTACCGACCCGCTCAGCCAAAGCTCTACTTCGGGTACAGATACCGATGAATCACCGCAAACAAATGATACGGTAGCTTTATATGCAGTAATTGCAATGCTTGTATCGGCGGCGGTAATATTAGGTGTTAAAAAACAGTTTGCGAAATAAAAAACAAATGCGGTGGTCATACGACCACCGCTTATTTTTATTTAGGCGAAACTGCGGGTAGGTTACCTAAATTATCGTTTTCGTTCTGATTTGGTATCGACTTTAAATATTCGGTATCACCGCGGTGCGCGATACCAACGCCCGCAATTTTGCCCTGCTTTGCCATTTGTACGGCATCGCTTTTTGATACAATGCTTTCATCTGATAGCTTATATCCCGTTATTTTTCCGCTTTCCCTGACAAGACCTACAATGCGGTTTGCGTCGGGTGACGCCTGTGGAATTTGGTCAAGTGTATTTTTGGCAAGTAAATTTCCGTCCATATAATCACTCCTTTTTTGTAGTTTAATCAAAAATAAAGCGATTATACAAAAAGTGTCTACCCGAAGGTAGACACTTTTGACTTTATTCTTTATTTGCTTCCTCGATTATCTTTTGCGCGATGTTTGCAGGAACATCCTCATAACGCTCAAAGTCAAGTGTAAAGGTTGCGGTGCCTTGTGTTATTGAACGCATCGCGGTAGAGAAATCCGACATTTCGGCAATCGGAACCTCGCCTACAACCTCCTGCATCTTGTTTTCAATCGGGTTCATACCGATGATACGACCTCTGCGTTTATTGATGTCACCGATAACGTCGCCAAGCATCTCATCGGGAACGCGTACTTTAAGCGTGCCTATAGGCTCAAGCAATACGGGGTTTGCCTGCGCTACGCCTTCGCGGAACGCGATACCTGCGGCGGTCTTGAACGCCATTTCAGAGGAGTCAACGGGGTGGTACGAGCCGTCAACAAGCGTCGCCTTGATGCCAACCATAGGATAGCCTGCAAGTACACCCTTGGCGGTAGAATCGCGGAGACCCTTTTCAACTGCGGGGAAGAAGTTCTTGGGAACTGCGCCACCGAAAATCTTCTCCTCAAATACAAGCTCATCACTGTCGCAGGGTGAAAATTCAATCCATACGTCACCAAACTGACCGTGACCGCCCGATTGCTTCTTGTGTCTGCCTTGCGCCTTAACCGACTTTCTGATGGTCTCACGGTAGGCAATCTTCGGCTTCTGAAGTACAACGTCACAACCGAATTTTGTTTTAAGCTTTGATACAATAATATCGGTGTGCTGCTCACCCAAGGTGGACATTATCTGCTCCTTGGTTTCGTTATTCATAGCAACCTTTAACGTGGGGTCTTCTTCGGCAATTCTCGTAAGACCCGCATTGATTTTTTCCTCATCACCCTTCTTGGCGGCGTATACGGCTACCTGAAGGTTGGGAGCAGGAAATTCAATTTCGGCGGCGGAAATCTTACCGCTTGCTGACAGTGTGTCACCCGTAAGGGTTGCGCCAAGCTTTGATACCGAGCCAATATCACCCGCACAAATTTCGTTTGCATCCTCCTGCTTGCCGCCCTTAAGCCACATAACCTTGGAAATTCTTTCTTCTTCACCCGTGCGGTTATTCTTAAGCTTCATATCGCCTGTAAGCTTACCCGAAATAACCTTGAAGTATGAAAGCTTGCCAACGAACGGATCGGCAATAGTTTTAAATATGAACGCCGCGTTTTCATCTGCTTTACCATCAATGCAGTCGGCGGCAGAGGGAAATACGTCAATGATGCTTTGTGCGAATAGCGGAATAGCATCGCCCGTCTGTTGAACACCGCAGTATACGGGACAGATATCGCCCGACTTCATGCCCGCTCTAAGACCTGTAATGATTTCTTCGCGGGTGAATTCTTCGCCGCCAAAGTATTTTTCCATAAGTGCTTCATCGGCGGAAGCAACCGCCTCAAGTAACATATCACGCATCTGGTCAAGCTCCGTGCTTACGGGCATTCTGAATTCCTTTTCCTGACCGTTTTCAAAGTTATATGCCTTGTTCTCAACAAGATTTACGTAACATTTAACGGCATCATCCTCTATGTAAGGAACAACAACGGGACATATAACTGCGCCGTAGTGTGCAACAAGAGCCGAAATTACACGGTAAAAGTGTGCGTGTGTAGAATCAAGCTTACCTACAAAGAAGGCGATGCTTTTGCCGAGAGCCTTTGCCTTGTCATACGCCTGAAGTGCGCCAACGGTAAGACCCGATTTACCCGAAATGGTAATAACTGCCGAATCGGCGGCAGCCAATGCCTCACTTACGCCTCCCGCGAAGTCGAACAGACCGGGAGCATCGATAAGATTAAGCTTATTTTCACCAAGCTCAAGAGCGTAAACGGCTGTAGAAACCGAACATCCACGTTTCTTTTCCTCGGGGTCGAAATTAAAAGCAGAAGTGCCTTCCGATGTCTTGCCGATTCTCTCTACTGCCTTGCCGTAATGCAATATAGCGTCGGCAAGGGTGGTTTTACCCGAATTGCCATGACCTAAAAAGGCGATGTTTTTTACTTTGTCAGCAGAATAGTTCTTCAAGATTGATACACTCCTTTTATTTACAATACACGTATCTTGCCGTGTATTATGTTATACTTGAGTATACCATATTTATTAAGTGATTACAACTAAAAGTTTTAAAACTTTATAAAAAATTTTATGAAAATGTCACAAAATGTAATACCTTGTAGAATAGTAACAAAAAGAGTGGTATCTAAAATGTTACCTTTAACGAAAAAAGGTAACAAACTTGAAATCATTTGTAACCAAATTGTTTCTCCACTTTTCTGTTTTTGTGTGTATAATTAAATAGTAGTAATTTTAAGGAAAGGGTGTAGTCAAATGAAAAAGCGTATTTTAAGTCTTTGTCTTATCGTATTGATAGTTGCGGTTTGTTCATCTGTTTTAGCACCCGCAGCAGCCGATGATACGGTAAAAAAGGTAGAAGACAATGCGGTTTCACAAAGCGCACTTGATACCCGATTCCTTAATATGCTTAATCACAATTACGTTTATAATTCTGATTTTGACTGTGCAGATGATATTATCAACAATTCGATTGCGGCGCTTATCGACCTTCGCGATAAGGAAAACGATGATTTTATAGCCGAGCGTTACGTTAAAGGCTTTGTTTTTGATATGTACGGCGTTGAAATTACTGATATGTCGGAATTGAATGCTGATTTTCCGCAAATGGATGGTTTTGTTTACATCATCCCTCGCGGTATGACAAGTTATAGCCACGAAATCATTTCGGTGGACCAGAACGATGACGGTACTTATACTGTTGTAAGTGAGGTTGTTGTTGACTGCCACGACGGTGAGCCCGAAACATTCAAGGCGGTATCACTTTTTGTTAAGAATTCCGCATCGGCATTCGGTTATAATATTGTATATAGCAATATCGCTGATAACGCTTCGGATATCTAAATTCAAGTTAAAACAAGGGCGGAAAAATCCGCCCTTTAATTTTTTTAAATTTTCTCTTGACAAATGGTTAAAATGAATATATAATAAATTGGTCGCGCAAAAGCGATGAATACGGCTGTATAGCTCAGTTGGCTAGAGCATGCGGTTCATACCCGCAGTGTCATTGGTTCGAATCCAATTACAGCCACCAATAAGGCCCGGTGGTCAAGTGGCCTAAGACACCGCCCTTTCACGGCGGTAACACGGGTTCGAATCCCGTCCGGGTCACCAAAATACCGCAATCTCATTTATGAGGTTGCGGTATTTTCTTTTGTTTAGAAAAAATAGGGATTCGAACAGAGCGGTTTGCCGAAAGGCAAATTGCAACCTTTCGGTGAACGGTTGCAAAGCTCGTGGGCGCATTGCTTCGTAGGGCGGGGGCTTGCTCCCGCCGTTTTTAAAATCCTGATATATAATTCCCAGCGGTAATATTTTTAAAATTAATCGCATACAATTAAACAGTCCTTTTAGGAGTTGATTGTATGAGAGAATTAGGTGAAGCACGGGCTGTGCATTTAGGCGAGTACATATTAGAAACGGGAGCTACGGTACGTGCCGCGGCAAAGGTGTTTAAAATAAGTAAGTCTACAGTACATAAGGATGTAACCGAAAGGCTACGATATGAAAATCCTATGCTCTACCGAGAGGTTAAGCAGGTGCTGCTAAAAAATAAGAGTGAACGGCATATTCGCGGAGGTATGGCTACAAAGAAAAAATTCAAGGGTGAATAAACTTAAAAGGCAAGGGATAGGTGATACCCATCCCTTGCCTTATTTATTTTAATTTTTATCCACCAAGCTGATAGAGATAATCACGCGGACTAAAACCTGTATGCTTTTTGAACCAAGTGCTGAAATACTTGGGGTCATCTATACCGATATACTCGGATATTTCAGACATAGTGTGTGAGTGCGCCTCAAGCATTCGCTTAGCGCGTTCGATTCGCAGATAATTTATCCTCTCTGATGGCGTAGTTCCAAAACGGGATAAAAACAACCGTCTGAAATAAGCTTCGGTATATCCCGAAATTTCGGCAAGCGAGGTAACTGTCAGATTGTGGTCGGTGTAATGCTCGTCAAGATAGCTTGCCGCCGCATCTATGCTATCGGGTTTTCTTGATTCCTGAGTCTCGGATTCCATATGAATAACACATAAAAGCTCATAAAGAAGCGCCGATGCTTTATAATACCAACCCTTCGGTTTTTTTGCGTAACATAAATATATCTGCGTAAAAAGAGAAAAGACAGAATCCCAATCCTTGACGGTCTGCTTTAATATTGTGTCGATATTAAAATGCTCAAGCGAATCAAAATGAACTGCTAATATCTGCTCACCTTCAGTATACTGTGAATAAATGATGTTAGGCGGTATAAGCACAATTTCGCCACGCTTGGCAGAAAGTGTTTGTTTGTCTATGGTAAATTCCGCTTCACCCTCTACGCGAATACTTAGTGAATAATAGCTTTTGCGAGCTGTGTGGATGTATCCCTTATCGCGATACAGATTATATGCACCTAAAAATCTTACGGGTATGTTTTCCTGATAAAAGAACATAGCGTTACCCCCTTTTACATACCATTTTATATATAAAAAAGATTTATGTCAAGTATCGAAAATTAAACTTATTGTATCTAAAATGCGGTTTACACTGCTAAAACATGCGATTATAATCAGTGTGTAAAATACCGATTATTGAAATCGGTAAAGAAAAAATATTTTTGGAGGAAGAATTATGGATCGCGTTTTAACCAACAAACTGAAATCGTTTATCCTTGAAAGCGGAATGGACCTTGTTGGCTTTGCTCCCGTTGAAAGATGGACCGAAGCACCGTTCTTGCTTACCCCGCAGGCTATTTTGCCCGATTCTAAGTTTGTAATTGTTGCAGGTATTCATATTACGGATACCTGGACCGAAATGGGCGGCGAGCCCACACCCCACGACGTAGGCCCCGGCGGCTTCATCGATCACAACTCACTTCTTGACCGTATATCGTACCGTACAAGCAAATTTTTGGAGGAATACGGTTACAAGGCAGTTCCGATTGCCGCTTCAAACATCTGGAGATACCGTCAGTTCCCCGGTGTTCCGCGTGTATTCAGTCCTGATTTAAGCCATATCCACGCTTCTGCTGCTGCAGGTCTTGCTCAGCTTGGTTGGACGGGACTTTCAATCACACCTGAATTCGGTCCCCGTATAAGATATGTATCTATCGTTACCGATGCAGAGCTTGTTCCTACACCTATGTACGATAAGACTAAGCTTTGCGATATGTGTATGGATTGCGTACGTGCTTGTCCTTCTGCGGCTCTCCGTAAGGACTTTATTACCAAAGAGCCCGTTGTTACACATATCGGCGGTATGGAATTCAAGTATGCAAACAAAAACATCTGGCGCTGCGCTTGGGCAGAGCATTTTGATTTAGACCTTACTTCTAAAACTCTTGATGAATGCCATATCGGTGAGCAGGAAATCCTTAATGAAATTGCTAACCACGGTGAGCGCGGACATGAGCGCGGTGTTTGTCAGAAGGTTTGTATCCCTGACCATCTCCGTAGCGAAGAGCCCTCATTCGGCCGTGAGGATAAGAAGCTTACCATGAAGCGTATCAACCGCCGTTATCCTGAAAATATGCCTACACTCCGTAAGCTTCGCGATGACTTTATCGCAAAGGCAATATCGCTTGGTGTTGATAACGTTGGTGTTACAACAATTGACCCCGATAGTGAGGTTTATGCACAGGTTAACAAAGAGGCTCCCGGTATGGTTACCGCTTTGGGTCTTGTAATGCAGATTCCTGAAGAGGCACGTGAAATGGTTGACTGCGGCAACCAATACGTTTCTGCACCTTACAATTATGCAAGCTACATAAGAATGCATCATATCGGTATTGTTATGGCTCGTTGGCTTGAGGATATGGGCTATCACGCTTCTATTTACACCTCACAAATAAGCGGTGAGCTTATGGCTAAAAAGCTTAAAAAGGGTGAAAAGACCCAGCGCGATACCACTGTTTCAGCACCGTTTAACGCTAAGCAGCTTGCGGCGCTTCCGTTATGTGAGCAGGCAGGTCTCGGTGAATATAAGGATGGCGAATTCGTATCACCCGAATATGGCACTGCTTGTATAGTGGCGGCAATCGTTACCGATGCTCCGCTTGATGAGGATAAGCCCGAAAACGGTGTTCTTTCCAAACCTGCACGTAAGCTGAACCCAAGACAACTTCGTCAGAAGTTAGAAGCTATCACAACTGAGGAAAACGTTACCGCTGTAGGTGTGGCACCCGCGGAGCGTATTGATAAGATTTATGATGCATTGAAGGCTAACGTTGACGAGTCCGAGATTAATATCGGTGTTCACGATGTAAGCGGAAATTGGCACGGTGAATATGTGCCTGCAAAGTATGATGACGGCAATAAGCTTAGAAAGCCTTCCGATTATGTAGAGAATGCAAAGTCTGTTATCGTTCTTTCTATGAATTGCCCCGATTATCTTGTGAAGGGCTCGGGAAATGATGATACAAAGCAGATAGGCACCTATGCTTTCTATACATATCAGACTGCCTTTGAACTTCGCATCTCTGCTATGAAGCTTGCTACCGAGCTTAACCGCAATGGTTATAAAACGGTTATCACCGAAAACCTTTTAGGTATCGGATCGTTTACCGATTCTCCACGCGGCCTTCTCCCCGATATGCGTTGCGGCGCACTTGAGGGTGCTGCGGCAGGTCTTGGCGGTATCGGTAAGAGCGGCGCTTTGATGACCAGAGAGCACGGCACACAGCGCAGACAGATCACCATCGTTACAGATGCAGTTCTTGATTATGATTCTGTTGATTTGTTTAACGAGCCTTGTAAGGATTGTAACGATTGCGTTACCGTTTGTCCGATGAAGGCAATTTCGGAAAGCACATTTGCTATTCCCGTAGGTGACCAGACCGTTGATTACCCTGTAATCTGCAGACCTAACTGTGATTGGTCAAAGCGTTATAGCCTCTGTCCCGAGGAGGGTCCGGCGCTTATCGGTTGCCTTACCGATGTTAAGCCTTCACACGATGGCAAGATAAGCTATGATGAGCTTTGCGCCGCTTGCGGTAAGAAGGATGCGGTTATGAAGACCCGTACCGTTATTCTTGAACCTTGCCTTAGACACTGCAAATATATGGGCGAAGATAAGTAATATAGTTTAATAAAAACCGACTGTTTCTATACTGATTCAGTCGGTTTTTAGTTTTTATTTTACTGTAAAGAAAAAAACTTGACAGTGTGTGTAGTTTGTGCTATAATAACCGCTGTAAAGAAAAATACTTTACAGGAGGGCGGCGCTATGGGTAAAAACCTTAAAATATGTGCGCTGCTTGACGTATACGGTGCTTTTTTAAGTGAAAAGCAACGTTCACTTGCTGAACATTATTATTATGAGGATTTGTCGCTCGGTGAAATTGCCGAGAATGAGGGGATAACCCGTCAAGGTGTGCGCGACCTTATAAAACGCGCCGAGCAACAGCTTATCCGTTTTGAAGAGGAATGCGGTTGGTCGCAAAAATTTTCTGAACTGCGACATGCGGCAGAAAAACTCGACAAGGATGCTCACAGTGAAATAATTGATATAATAGAAAAACTTTAAGGGAGGCAGAAGCATGGCGTTCGATAATCTTTCGGATAAACTTAATAGTGTGTTTAAAAAGCTCCGCAACCGCGGTCGCCTTACCGAAAGTGACGTTAAGGAAGCTATGCGTGAGGTACGCCTTGCCCTTTTAGAAGCCGACGTTAACTATAAGGTAGCAAAGGACTTTACCAATACCGTTGCCGAAAAATGTATCGGTGAAAACGTAATGGAAAGTCTTACCGCCGCGCAGATGGTCATAAAGCTTGTCCGTGATGAGCTTACAAGTCTTATGGGTGGTGAGCAGGCTCGTCTTAAAACTGCATCCAAGATACCTACCGTAATTATGATGTGCGGTCTTCAGGGTTCGGGTAAAACAACACATAGCGCCAAGCTTGCACGGCTTTTGCGTTCTAAGGGTCATAGACCGATGCTTGTGGCCCTTGATATATACCGTCCCGCCGCTATTGAGCAATTAAAGGTTGTGGGCGCTCAGGTGGAAACTCCCGTTTTTGAAAT
The DNA here is from genome assembly GCA_036306845.1 of Acutalibacteraceae bacterium. Taxonomy (GTDB): domain Bacteria; phylum Bacillota; class Clostridia; order Oscillospirales; family Acutalibacteraceae; genus UBA737. The sequence goes on from JAXJYT010000184.1 coordinate 16,167, forward strand.
GGGCACCGAAAAACCGGAAAAAATTGCCGTTGCGGCTATAAAGCACGCGCGTGACTACGGTTACGATTACGTAATTCTTGATACCGCAGGCCGTTTGCATATCGACGGTGAGCTTATGGATGAGCTTCGCCGTGTGACCGAGGCTATTGAGGTTAATAACATCCTTCTTGTAATTGACTCAATGATAGGTCAGGATGCGGTTAATGTTGCCAAGGCGTTCAACGATATTTTAGAGATTGACGGTGTAATTCTCAGCAAGCTCGACGGTGATACACGCGGTGGTGCGGCACTTTCTGTCCGTGCGGTAACGGGTAAGCCGATTATGTTTGCGGGTGTGGGTGAAAAGCTTGATGAGCTTGAGGAATTCCATCCCGATAGAATGGCGTCAAGAATTCTCGGTATGGGTGACGTACTGTCACTTATTGAGAAGGTGGAAACACAGGTCGATGAAAAGAAGGCCGAAGAAACCGCTCGCCGTTTGCAACAAAATAAGTTTGATATGAATGACCTGCTTGATCAGTTCGGTCAGATTAAAAATATGGGTAGTCTTAAAAGCGTGCTTTCAATGCTACCCGGTATGGATAAGCAGCTTCGCGATGTTGATATAGATGACCGCCAGATGCTTCGAGTAGAGGCGATTATCAAATCAATGACCAAAAAGGAGCGTGAACATCCCGATATCATCAATGCTTCGCGTCGTCGTAGAATTGCGGCGGGTAGCGGTATGACGGTTGAAGATGTAAACCGTCTGCTTCGACAGTACGAGCAGATGAAGAAGATGTTCAAGCAGATGAACAAAAAGGGCGGCCGCCGTCAGATGCTTCGCGGAATGGGCGGTCCTTCGGGCTTTGGTTTTTAAGGAAATTCCTTTAAAAATATAAATATTTTACTATGGAGGTGTAAAGAAATGGCAGTAAAGATCAGACTTCGCAGAATAGGTGCAAAGAAGGCTCCCTTCTACCGTGTAGTTGTAGCTGATTCAAGATATCCCCGTGACGGTCGTTTTATCGAGGAGATCGGTTACTATGATCCCACTAAGGAACCCGCAATCGTAAAGATTGATGAGGAGAAGGCTAAGAAGTGGATTGGTAATGGCGCACAGCCTACCGATACCGTTAAGGCGCTTCTTAAGAAGAACGGTGTTCTTTAATTCTTGATTTGGAGTTTAAACTATGAAAGAGCTTCTTATTGCTATTGCGGCAGGGCTTGTTGAAAACCCCGAAGCAGTAACGGCAACCGTTGATGAAGCCAACGAAGAGGGCGTTATCGTATATCATCTGCACGTTGCAGAGCAGGATATGGGTCGCGTTATCGGCAAGCAGGGAAGAATAGCTAAGGCTATCCGTACCGTTATGCGTGCTGCGGCAAACCGTAACAACCAGAAAATCGTTGTTGAAATCGACTAAAAAGCGATGGTCGCCAATTGTTTGGCGACCCGAATGTGACTTATACCCCCTCGTTTTAGGGGGTATTTACATATATAAAAAATGGTGTTTTTATGAAGAAAGAATTTTTGGAAATCGGAAAAATTGTGGGTACGCATGGCGTACGCGGTATGGTTCGTATTCAACCTTGGTCGGACAGTGGTGAATTTTTATGCGGCTTTAAGGCGTTCTACCTTGACGGCGGCGCGCAAAAAATCAAAGCATCCAAAATCACACCGCACGGACAGGTTGTAATTGCGGCGCTTGACGGTGTTGACAGTATTGAAGCGGCAGAAAAATATCGCGGCAAGGTGCTTTATATTAAGCGTGACGATGCCAATCTCCCCGAAGGCAGATATTTTGTAAGCGAGATTATCGGATCAAGCGTTTTTGATACCGATTCGGGTGAGCTTTTGGGTACCCTTTGTGACGTTTCGGAAACGGGCGCTAATGACGTATGGCATATAAAAAATGATGGTAGGGAGTACCTTGTACCCGCAATACCGTCTGTAATCGTTAGCGTTGATATTGAAAAAGAGCGTATCGAGTTAAGACCGCTTAAGGGGATTTTTGATGATGAGGATTGATATAATGACACTCTTTCCCGAAATGTGCGAAACCGTACTTTCGGAGAGTATTATAGGCCGAGCGCAAAAGTCGGGAAAGGTAGAAATCCATTGCACCAATATACGCGATTTTGCGGGA
>JAXJYT010000185.1:0-23073 GCA_036306845.1 Acutalibacteraceae bacterium
CGTACAATATTTTAAATGGCGGCAGATTGTTCTACAAAGGTGGAACCTCAAGCGCAGAAAATAAATTTTTTGAGCAATCAACTATAACAACTGCAACTAACGGTTGGAAAACAGTAACAAAAACATTTACTACCGGTGCGTCAGATACAACATTCAAATTTGCGATGCAGCTTCGCAAATCGAACACGGCGGCAACATATATTGATAACATCGTATTAAGCGAGGTTCGTACCGTTTCTGCCACCGCGCAGGAGGGCGGCTCGGTTTCGGGGCTTCCCACAAGCGTTTATACGGGTGACAGAATAGACCTTACTGCAACCGCAGACGAGGGCTACGAATTTGCCGGCTGGTATGCGGGCGATACAAAGGTATCGGACAGTGCGGCTTATAGCTTTATCGTATACAAGAACGTTGCCCTTACCGCAAAGTTTAAGGCAAAAGACTTCGAGCTTATCAAGAACGGCGACTTTGAAACAGGCGATTTCACGGGTTGGAATGCGCATGCTAATTTCAGCGTTATAGAAAGTGGTGCGAGTGGCGCGCCCGCCGCGCATGGCGGCAATAAGCTTGTAAAGGTTGCAAGCACAGCTGACTGGAACACCTTAAAGCAGGGCGTGACAGTTGATAAGAATTCACAGTACGAAATAAGCTTCTGGTACTATAAAACCGATGATAACAATATAATCGCAATGAAGGTGGGCTATCCCGGTAAGGACGACGGCTTTGTTGGGGTTAAATGGCTTAACAACTGGCTTGCTTCAAACAAGTGGGTTAAGGTGAGCTTTAAGTTTAATTCGGGTGAAAATACTACCTGCAATCTTTTCTTGCTTTCACAAAAAACAGGCGTTGCATACGTAGATGACGTTTCTATTAAAAAGATAGTAAACGTTACGACCACCGCCGAAAACGGCACGATTTCGGGCGTTCCCACAACCGTTTATCAGGGCGATAAGCTTACCGTTACCGCCGTTCCCAATGCAGGTTATGCGTTTGACGGTTGGTATAAAAACGGCGTCCGTGTTGCCAACACCGCAAGCTATAGCTTCTTTGCGGCGGCAGACACTGCTATAGAAGCAAAGTTTGTATCCACAAATAATCTTATTACTAACGGTAGCTTTGAAATGGGTGATTTCACAGGTTGGAACGCTCATTCCGACTTTACCGTAATTAACGGCAGTGCAGACGACGCCCCTGCCGCAAAGGATGGAAGTAAGCTTGCAAAGGTTACCGGTACGGGTGACTGGCACGGTCTTACACAAGACATTACGGTAGAGAAAAACTGCAATTACAGATTGAGCTTCTGGTATTATAAAACCGATAACAATAACATTATCGCGCTTAAAGCGGGTATTCCGTCTGATGATGATTGTATGATATCTGTTAAATGGCTTAACAACTGGCTTGCTTCAAACGAATGGGTTAACGTAGAATTTAAGTTTAATTCGGGCAATAACACCACCTGCAGATTATCGTTCCTTTCACAAGGAACGGGCAAGGCGTACATTGATGACGCACAAGTAATCAAGTATTACAATATCAATGCTACCGCGCAAAACGGCGGCAAGATAGAAGGTCTATCACAGAACTGGGCGGATGTTGATACACCCGTTTCCCTTACCGCTACAGCCGAGGCAGGCTTTGCCTTTGAAGGCTGGTACGAAAACGATGTTAAGGTTTCAAGCGAGGCTACCTTGCAGTTCAACGCAACTGCCGATCGCAATATCGTGGCTAAATTTGCGCCGCTTGATAACTATACCGTTGACGGCGGCTTTGAGCAGAGCGCGCTTGTAAGTGCTTGGCAGCACAGCGATGCGGCTAATTCGCGACTTTCGATTTCCGCTGCGGACCAATTTGTGGGCAATCAGTCGGCATTCTTTGCATCGAAGTCGGGTTGGGCTTGGTCACGTTATAAGTTTAACGTTAAGAAGAACACCGATTATATGGTAAACGTTATGATAAAGGTGCCCGAGGGCGATTACACTGATCCGTTGTTCAAGGTGTTAAGCACATCTGATCTTAATACTAATTTGATTGACGGCGCAGATCCTTCAAACGGCAACTTCTTCTGTCGCGATAATAATGCCGAAATAAAGGCAGGAAACGGTTGGCAGAAGGGCACGTTCACCTTTAATTCAGGCAACAACGATTCACTTTATCTTTTGATGACGGGTAACGGCAAGGCTAACTGCTATATTGATGAGCTTGTTATCGGTGAGGCCTATGTTGCAACCGTTGTTGCGGGCGAAAACGGCAAGGTTGCAAGTGAATCTGTCAAGGGACTTAAAAACACCACGGGTGCCATTAAGGCGGTTCCCGATAAAGGCTATATGGTTGAAGGCTGGTACATACGCGGACAAAAGGTTTCCGAAGAAAAGGTTTATAACCATCTGTTCACCGAAAACGTTACCGTAGAAGTTAAGTTTACACGCTCTACGTTGCCTATTATGACGGCATTTGACCATTCAAAGCTTTGGTGCGCCGCAGCCGATAACTTGATTGAAGATAGCGGCTTCCAGAATGGCACAGGTGCTTGGAATACCGCATCATTTATCAAAAACGGCATACTTGACGTAGTTGATGTTGACGGTGATAAGGTGCTTTACTTTAATCCCGACGGTACTGGCAGACAGATAGTATACTTCCCCGTAGAGCTTAAGGGCGATACCGAGTATATGTTTTCTGCCGAGGTAAAGGGTAAATACTTTAGCGACACCAACAAAATGGATATGAACTTTGGTATAATGACCAAGGACTCTGAATTCATTACTATGGAAAACGCCAATATGGGCGGTTACCGCGACGAAAGACCGAATATTACCTTTACGAAGTCGATTACACCGCCTTCGTGGGATAATAACTGGCACCGCCGTGGCATTGTGTTCAAGACTAATGCTCCCGCTACCGTATGGATTGCGATTGCAGGTAATCTTAGTGAAGCATACCTTGATGACTTTATTCTTTGCGAATACAATAAAGCAAGAAATAAGCCGATAGAGGAAAAACTTGCCAAGGTTACAAGCTACAGCGTAGCTACGGATAAGATGTCCTGCGCGGATAGTGACAACCTTGTTGAAAACTACAATTTCGCCGCCGGCTCTGCAGGCTGGGAGGATGGCTACGGTTGGAACGGCTTGTATTCGGGCGTTTATATCGGTGATAGCGGCAACGGCAACAAATCGTTGTTTATGCGCTCTACCACGGGCTATGCCGACAGACATTACTACATCCAATGGATTGATGTTAAGCCCAACACCGATTACACCCTAAGCCTTGCGGCTGCGGCAACAAGCCTTGAAGCAAATTACGGTATTCTTGTTGAGGGTAAAGAGCGTTATAACAAGCTTGCGATATGGTCTGCAGAAGGCAATCGCGAATGGGTATATAACGCAACAACCTTTAACAGTAACGATAGCACCCGCGTGGGTATTTACGTTATGGACGGCGGTCGCGTTACCGCACTTGATGATGTGCGCTTATTCGAAACTGCAAAGGCAACTGCGCTTACCGATAAGCTTACGGGTAAGGCGGATCTGCCCGAAGAATATATCCCGCCCGTAGAGGATACCGACGACGAAAATGAGGGCGGAGATACCTCTTCCGAAAACACCTCTGATGAAGAAAAGGATGACAAGGAAGAAGAAACCACAAAGAAAAAGACCAAGAAAAAGAAGGTTGTAAAGGTTATAAAGAACAACAACGGCGATGCAGACTACACGCTTTGGTGGATATTGGGCGGCATCGGCGCGGCAGTAGTGCTTGTTGGCATTGCGTTTCTTGTTATCATCCTTCTTAAAAGAAAGCACAAAAAGGCGGTATAAAAATGATTAAGGTTGTTTTTCAGGGCGACTCCATAACCGATTCAGGTCGCGCCCGTGATAACGATTTTAATAAGGGCTTTGGTTACGCGGGAATGGCGTCGGGTGTGCTCGGCGCCGAAGCCCCGCTGGAATACGAATTCTATAACCGCGGTATCGGCGGTGACAGAATGCATAATATTCTTGCCCGAAACCAACGCGACGTGTTGGAGCTTAAGCCCGACGTTATAAGTATTATGGGCGGTGTCAACGACGTTTGGTACTACCTTGACAAGTCGGGTGGCTTTGACAAGACGTATTACACGATGATTTATGAAATCGTTTTAAATGAAATAAAAAAAGCACTTCCGAACTCTAAAATTATCACATTTGGTACCTTTGTATTACCGGGTGATAACACGGGCGACGCCGATTCGGATAAATGGGCGGCTTTTTGTGAGGGTTCGAAAAAATGCTCAGAATGCAATAAGTCTGTAGCAGAGCGTATGGGAATTAGCTTCACGCCCCTGCAAAACGTTTTTGATGATGCGCTTAAAATGCGCGGCGAGTATAAATACTGGCTAAAAGACGGTATACATCCAACCGCCGCGGGACATTGGCTTATTGCAAGGGAATGGATGGAAGCCTTCAAGAAGGCTTTAGGTTAAATTTTATAAATTAAAAGGGGATAGGCTGTTTTGTTATTACTGTAGGATAATAAAATAGCCTATTTTTTTAAAAGGTGAAAATTATGGTGAATCTGGATAAATTGCTTTCACAAATGACGCTTAGTGAAAAAATCGGTCAGTTGAATCTTTATAATGCGAACGTTTTTATAGAATCGCAGGCGGGCATAACGGGTCCACTTGTAAATGCGGGACTTACACCCGATGATCTGTACCGTGTCGGCAGTATTCATAACTATAATAACGCCGAGGAAATGATAACGCTTCAAGAAGCGCATCTTAAGGGTGACCGAAACAAAATACCGATGCTTTTTTTGATGGACGTTATTCACGGCTATAAAACAATTTATCCGATACCATTGGGTTTAGGTTGCTCCTTTGACCCCGAGCTTGTAGAAGAATGTAGCCGTATGGCTGCGCGTGAGGCGGCGGCAGGCGGTGTTTTCGTAAACTATGCGCCGATGGTCGACTATTGCCGTGATGCCCGTTGGGGAAGAATAATGGAAACCTGTAGCGAGGATACGGGACTTAACTGCATTATGGGTGCGGCTCAGGTAAAGGGATATCGCGGAGAAGGACTTGATCGCGACGATACACTTGCTTCCTGTGTTAAGCACTTTGCCGCATACGGCGGCGCTGAAGCGGGCAGGGACTATAACACCGTGGAGCTTTCGGAGCACATATTGCGCGAATTTTATCTGCCCGCATATAAGGTGTGTATTGATGCGGGTGCCGATATGATTATGCCGTCGTTCAATTCTTTAAACGGCGTACCCGCAACGGCAAACAGTTGGCTTTTAAATACGATACTACGCGACGAGTGGGGCTTTGAGGGTGTAGTTGTTACCGACTATAATGCGATAGCCGAGCTCATGGTGCACGGTGTTGCGGAGAATGGAAAACAGGCAGCCGAGCTTGCATTTAATTGCGGAAATCATATTGATATGGTTTCAAGCAACTATCTCAAGTATCTTGAGGAGCTTGTAAAAGAAGGGAAAATTACCGAAGAAGAAATTGACAACGCAGTAATGCGTGTGTTAAAGTTGAAACAGAAATTAGGACTTTTTGAAGACCCGTACAGAGCGGCTTCGCCTGAAAAGGAACAGTCAATCTGCCTGACCCCCGAACACCGCGCAATTGCGCGTAGGGCGGCAACCGAATCGGCGGTGCTTCTGAAAAACGATGGTGTTCTTCCGTTTAGTAAAAAAATTAAAAAAATAGCACTTATCGGTCCTTATGCCGATAATAATAAATTGCTTTCTTGGTGGCGTTGTCACGGTGAAAATGATGATACCGTTACCGTAAAGCAGGGTGTAGAAAAAATGCTTGACGGCGCAGAAATTATATGTGTCCGCGGTTGCGGTAATGAATGTGGCGACACCGACATCACCGGTTTTGAAGCGGCGGTTGACGCTGCAAAGCAGGCCGATGCCGTAGTCCTTTGTATAGGCGAACACGGCGAATATTGCGGTGAGGGTAACAGCAGGGCAACACTCGGCTTACCGGGTGTTCAGCTTGAGCTCGCTACGAAGGTAATGGCCGCAAATCACAATACGGCGGTACTGCTTTTTACGGGCAGACCGTTAGCTATTACAGAGCTTGACCAAGCAGCACCTGCCATTATTAATATGTGGCATCCCGGTACCGAGGGCGGAAACGCCGCCGCAGAGTTGTTGTTCGGTAAAGCAAATCCCTGCGGTAAATTATCGGTTACGTTTCCCAAAGAGGTTGGTCAGTGTCCGATATATTACAACCACGCCAATACAGGCAGACCGAAAACAAAGGCGGACGGTGTACGCGAAATCAACAGGTCAAACTATATTGATTGCGGCAATCTTCCTCTTTATTCTTTCGGACACGGTTTATCGTACAGTAATTTTGTGTATGAAAACATGTCGATTAGCAAATTAAATATGAATAAAAACGAAACCGTTACAGTTTCGGTGACTATATATAACGATAGCAACGTAGCGGGTAAAGAAACGGTGCAATTATATATTCGTGATAAGATTGCATCAAACGTGCGCCCGATACAACAACTTGCGGCGTTCAAAAAGGTAAGCTTTGATGCTTTTGAACGCAAAACGATAAGCTTTGCAATAAACGAGGAAATGCTACGCTTCTGGAACAACGAAAATAAACTTGTTTCCGAAACGGGAGAATTTGAGGTCTTTACGGGATACGCCGACCACAAATATTTTAGTGAAAATTTCCGCTTGATTTAAAGGAGTAGTTTATGGGTATAATCAATTCGGTAAAACGGTTAACTAAAGAGATTTGCGTATATAAAAAGGCAGAGTTTGAAATAGGTATTGACGCTGATTTTAATAACGGATTTGACTTTGATGAAATTGCGCTTGATATTGAATTTACGGCAAAAAGCGGTAAAACCTACCGCCATCCCGCGTTTCTTTATAAGCAGTACAAGCCCGACCAAAACGGTCAGTACACAATAACAGATGATAGCGCGCCCGTTTGGCGCGCAAGAATTTCTCCTATGGAGGAAGGTTTGCACGCCGCCAAAATGGTGCTTTGCGAAAAGGGTGAGGTTACAGACACATACGAATTTTCGTTCTGCGCTGTGGCAAACTCCGACAATCGTGGATTTATCGGCGTAGAGCCTATTGCCAAAAAGTCCTTTGTCTTCGCAAACGGTGAAATTTTTACGCCAATCGGACAAAACGTTTGTTGGGGAGATAAGATAAACTGGAAGGAATGCTCAAGCCCCGAAACACTTGAAATGCATAAAAGAATACTTAAAAAAATGCACAAGTATAAGGCGAACTGGACACGTTTCTGGATTAGCGCTACGTGGGATACGGGATTTTTCAATCTTAACAAAAACGACCGCACCGATGACTTTTCGGGTGCCTTTGACCGTGCTTCAAGAATAGATGATTATATTGATATTTTAGAAGAAAACGATATGTATGCCTGCTTCGTATTCTTCCATCACGGTATGTTCAATATCGGCGGTGCAAACTGCGATTGGCACAACAACGCCTTTAGCGATAAGTCAAAACACGGCTATCTTACCGATGCGGGTGATTTCTTTAAAAATCCACGCGCTATAAAAGACGCAAAGCAGTACGCGCGATATATTTCGGCGCGTTATGGATACTCTAAAAACATTTTCTGTTGGCAGCATTTTAACGAAGTGAATTTCTGTGACGGCGACCTTGATGATATATACGAATGGCATCGCATTATGACCGATTTTCTGCGCAAAAATGACGCGCACGGTCATATGGTGACAACTTCTTCGGGACAGAACCGTTATACACTCTGCTTTGACCCGATGTTCGATTTCGTTGCCTTCCATCGCTACGGCAGATGTCAGAACGTTAAGCTTATCGCTCACGAAGCATACCTTTCGGCGCCATACTGTGACCGACCGATTATGATTGAGGAATCGGGAGATAATGCCTACGGCATCGCGGTACAGCCCATTACTCTGCACCAGAATTTGTGGGTGGGCATTATGGGTAACACGCCCGCAACGGCTATGGAATGGTTCTGGGATGAGCGTGACCGCCTTGGCGAAAAGTATGATGATCCCGATTATTCATACCGTGGTTTCAAGCCGATTGCAGAATTTGCCGCGCGAATACCGCGCGCTGATAAAAAACAACGCTTCGTATCATACGAGCGAATTGCCTTTAACCATAAAAATGCCGATGTTTTGGGCTATTGCGGTGAGGATTATACATACCTGTGGTTCTACGATAAGGACTATCGCGCGGATAATCCCGAAGTCCGTGAAATTGATAGCGATACGTTCGAGCTTATGATAGATAACGGCGAATATAAATTTGAGTGGATTGATACCTATACAGGCGAGGTTCTGCTTACCGAGACGGTGATGTCAAAGGGTAAGCAGATAAAGCACAAAACTCCCGTGTTTACACGCGATATAGCGTTGGCTGTTGAAAAACTTTAATTTGGGAAACATTTGTTGTAAAGAAATTTGGCAGCGATTATGATTACCGTAAAGGTATAGGAAAGCTTTTTCCCATACGGGCACGGCGCAGCCTTTTGAAAGTGATATAACTAAGTGTTTGGGTTTTGGCGAAGAAATTTCGGGTATAGTTATGCTTAGAGTTTTGGATGCCGTCATACTTGAACTAAAATAAGGGGAAGTGATGCCTAATGAAGAAAATCGGTATTTCCACATTTCAGATGCAACAAAAATACGGTGACAAGCGGGCGCTTGAAATGGCAAAGGCAACGGGCGTTGACGCCGTTGATTTTAATTTGCTGACGGGGCGGTACAATTGTCGCGATAAGTCCTCGCTTTACGGCAAGGGGGATGAAGCGGTTGTTGAATATTTCACCGAAATAAAGCGGTATGCCGATGAGTTGGGTCTTGAAATATGTCAGACACACGGTCAGATAGTGGGCTTTAAAAATATTAAGGACGAAGATGATGCGCTTGTTGAAAATGCAAGGCTTGATTTACTTGCCACAAAAACGCTCGGATGCGATATATGTGTTATGCATACAACGACCACATTATATATGGGCCCCGATGCTCCGCGCGAACTGATGCACCATCTTAATTTTGATATGTTCACCCGCATACTGCCCTATGCAAAGCAGTACGGCGTAAGGGTTGCCACCGAAACCTTTGGTGATGCGGCAAACTTTAATTGCGTGGACTTTTTCGGGGATATTAATGAATTCCTGATAGGCTATAACAAGGTTAAATGTGTAAACGATAATGCCGATTGGTTCGGTATATGTGTCGACACGGGACATTCCAATAAGGCGGCACGCTTTGGAAACCCAAGCGCTGCCGATGTTATCAGGATGTGCGGCAAGGATATAATTGCGCTTCATCTTAACGATAACGACGGACTTACCGACCAACACAAAACCCCCGCGACCGGAAACATCGATTGGACCGATGTGTTTAGCGCGTTGGAGCAGGTGGGCTTTAGCGGAGTATATAACCTTGAGCTTAAGCTTACTCATTTTGGCAAAAACTTTGAGCAAGAAGAAGCCGAATTTGCCGTAAAGGCTACAAGAAAGCTTCTGGCAGATTTTGAAGAAAGAAAAATAAGGGAGAATAGATAATGCTTTATCCAAAGGAAAACAGATATAGAAGTCTACGTAATTTAGACGGCTATTGGTTCTTTTGCGCCGACCGTGAAAATACGGGCGAAGAAAAAGGCTTTAAAGATAAGCTTTGCGGCGATGTGCGAACGCTTGGTGTACCTGCAAGCTGGAACGAGCAGGCCAACGACCTTTACACCTTTACGGGTCGCGGCTGGTACGAAAAGGACGTTTTTGTGCCTGACGAGTGGCGAGGCAAGGCGGTTTATCTGCGCTTTGGCAGTGTTGCCGGCGTGGCAACTGTTTTTGTGAACGGCAAAGAGGCTTTTGCCCATACAGGCACCGCGCTTCCCTTTGAAAAGGATATATCGGAATATTTATGCTTTGGGGAAACCAACCGCATAACAGTGATAGCCGATAACACGCTTGACCCTTTGAGTCTGCCGCCTGCATCCGACAAGGCGGGTGAGGGTCACGCGGGCTTTACCGATTCTTATCCTGCGGTGCCCTATGATTTCTTCCCCTATGGTGGTATTCAGCGTAGTGTGTGGTTGTATTCCGCAGCCAAAAACCGCATAGAAGATATCTGCGTTAAAACCGACGTTTCGGGCAACGGCGCTAAGGTGTGCTATGAGATTAAATTCACTTCGCGCTTCAGCGGAGAGGTAACGGTTGAAACCAACGGTCAAAAGCAGATTTTGTCCGCAAATGATACCGATAATATCTGCGGTGAGTTTAAAATAGAAAATCCAAGGCTCTGGGATATAGGGAAGCCCGAGCTTTATGAACTTACAGTAGAAACCGATTTTGATGAATACAGTCTATCCTATGGTATCCGCACGATAAAGGTTTCGGGTAATGAGTTCCTGCTTAACGGCAAGCCTGTTTTCTTTAAGGGCTTTGGCAAGCACGAGGACTTCTTTGTGCTCGGCAAGGGCTTTAATGCGGCGCTGTGGGCAAAGGATTTTCATCTGCTTAAATGGATAGGCGCAAATTCCTTCAGGACCTCGCACTATCCTTATGATGAGAATATATATGACTATGCCGATAAAAACGGTATTCTTATTATAGATGAAACGCCTTTTGTAAGCCTCGGTAAGAGATGCTACACAAAGGAGATTTTAAGTAAGGCCTGCTTAGTTTTAGAGGAGCTTTATAACCGCGATAAAAACCACCCGAGTGTTGTTATGTGGAGTCTTGCAAACGAGCCTGTAGAAAACTATCTGCCCGAGGGCGATATGTTCTTTAAGGGGCTTGCCGATAAGATGCGCTCGCTCGATAACACGCGGCCGATAACCTATGCGGCATTTATGGAGCCGCCCAAGCAGACGGCCTGCAAGTATTTCGACGTGGTTTGTATGAACGAGTATATGGGTTGGTATGTAGCGCCTGGCAGGGTAGCGGATACAGACCTTGATTTTAAGGAAAAGGTTGAAAACTACTACAAAGCGTTCAAAAAGCCCATAATTATGACCGAGTTCGGCGCTGATGCGGTAGCAGGTATGCATAACGACCCGCCGCTTATGTTTACAGAGGAATATCAGCGCGAGATGATATTGCGCCAATATAAAAAGCTACGAGAGCTACCCTATGTTATAGGCGCGCATATCTGGGCCTTTGCCGATTTCAGAACGGCGCAGACTACGGGCAGGGTGGTCAACAATCACAAGGGCGTATTTACCCGTGACCGCCAGCCAAAGCTATCGGCGCACGCCATAAAGGAAATCTGGAATAGCGAAAAATAGGTGATAATATGTACAAAACCGAACAAAACTTAAACGGAAAATGGTGTCTTTACATTGCGGAAAACAAGGATTGTAAGGCTTATGCCGATACACTCTGCCGCGAGGACGAATTAAAAAACAAAGGGATAACTGCAATAGAGGGTAGCGTACCGGGCAATTTTGAGCTTGATATGTATGCCGCGGGTCTTATCGGCGACCCTTTTTATGCCGATAATCCGCATAAGATACAAAGACTTGAAAATCGACATCTGTGGTATGCAACCAAATTTGATTTTAGCGGAGAAGCAGATGCGGCATATCTGCTCTTTGAGGGTATAGATACCTTTGCGGACGTATATTTAAACGGCGTTCTTTTGGGAAGCGCTGATAATATGTTTGTTTCTCACGAATTCAAAGCCGCAAGTATAAAGAACGGCAAAAACGAGCTTCTTGTGCATATTAAACCTACGGTTATTGAGGCGCGTAAATATGAATTCCAGATGGACGTATTTACGCATCTTCGCTATAACGCGGGTTCGCTCGGTGTAAGAAAAGCCGCCCATATGTTCGGTTGGGATATATTTCCGCGCTTTGTTTCGGGTGGCATCTGGCGTGACGTTTTGCTTGTTGAAAAGAAGAATGATTACATAAAAGATTTCTATTTACAAACCACAAGCCTTGAAAACAACGCGGCACAGCTCTCGGCTTGCTACAGCGTAGTTCTGTCCGAGGATTTTATGGGAGACTATTCTCTCACGGTAGAGGGCAAGTGCGGTGAAAAACGGTTTGAATATAATATGCCTGCGCTTTGGGGTAATAGCGGTAATATCACCTTTACCGTAGAGGACCCTGCGCTTTGGTGGCCGCGCGATATGGGTGAACAAAACCTATATAACGTAACGGTTACACTAAGGTTTAACGGCGATATTGTTGATACAAAGCGGTTTGATTTTGGCGTTAGAACTATAAAGCTTAACAGGACCGATATAACCGACAAGGACGGAAACGGTGAGTTCCGTTTTGAAGTGAATGGCGAGCCGATATTTATCCGCGGTACCAACTGGGTGCCGATGGATGCCTTCCATTCGCGCGATGCCGAGCGTTTGCCGCGCGCCCTCGAATTGCTTTACGATATTAACTGTAATATGGTACGTTGCTGGGGCGGTAACGTATATGAGGACCACGAATTTTTCGATTTCTGCGACCGGAAGGGTATACTCGTATGGCAGGATTTTGCTATGGGTTGCGCTACCTATCCGCAGGATGATGATTTTGCGGCGCGTTTTAAGTATGAGGTAGAGCAGGTCGTTGCAAAACTTCGCGGTCACACTTCACTGGCGCTTTGGGCGGGGGACAACGAATGTGACGTTGCATGGGGCTTCTGGGGCGAAGGGCCCTGCCGCAATCCTAACGGCAACCGTTTGACGCGGGAGGTTATACCCGAGGTATTGTCCCGCCTTGACCCGTGGAGAGAGTATTTGCCAAGCTCACCCTACGTAAGTGAAAAGGCGTACGAGATGAGGGATGAAAGCATACTGCCCGAAAATCACCTTTGGGGTCCGCGTGATTATTTCAAGAGTGATTTTTATACTACGTCACCCTCGCACTTTGCAAGTGAAACGGGTTATCACGGATGCCCGTCGCCTGAATCTATTGCTAAATTTATAAGCAAGGATAATATGTGGCCGTGGCAGAACAATGATGAATGGCAGATGCATGCTACCTGCGTGGAGCTTGGCGATGACGTGCCATATGCCTTCAGAAACGCTCTTATGGCAAATCAGATAGACGTACTCTTTGGCTTCAAGCCCGAAACGCTTGAGGATTTCGCCCTTGCAAGTCAGTTGTCCGAGGGTGAAGCCGATAAGTTCTTCATAGAGCGTTTCCGTACGGGAAAATGGCGCAGAACGGGTCTTATCTGGTGGAATCTTGTTGACGGTTGGCCGCAGTTTTCCGATTCGGTAGTTGATTACTACTACGTTAAAAAGGCGGCGTACAGCTTTATCAAACGTTCGCAACAACCGATTTGTCTTATGTTTACAGAAGCAAAGAACGGTGTGCATACCCTTTGCGCCGCTAACGAATTCTTAAATCAAAAGCAAATCACCTATAAGGTTACCGATATAACCGAGGACAAGGTTGTTTTGGAGGGTGGCGCTACGCTATCGCCGAACGGAATGGATGCTCTTGATACCGTGGCGTTTGACGGTAATAAGGACCACTTCTATCTTATAGAGTGGACAGTAGACGGCAAGGCGTATAAAAACCACTATATGAGCGGCACAGTGCCCTATGACTATAAGACCTATGTAGGTTGCCTTAAAAAGTGCGACCTTTTACAAATCGAAGGCTTTTAAGAGGAGAATGTATAATGGAAAATATTAAACTTACAAAGAAAAGGCTTGAACGCTCGGTTGCGCATAAGGGTAATCCGTACCGTATTTTAAAGGTGCTCGAAAAGGCGGCGCGTGGCGAGGAAATTACCTACGTTGCCATAGGTGGCTCAATAACGCAACGTTATAATGCCTCCAAGTTAGAGCTTTGCTATGCCTCGCTTATAGCAAAGTGGCTTGAGGAAAAGTTCCCGAACACGAAAATTAATTACGTGAACGCGGGCATCGGCGCTACGGGCTCACTTATCGGTGTGCATCGACTTGAACGTGACGTGCTTAAATACAACCCCGATTTTGTAACGGTTGAGTTTTCCGTAAACGAGGGCAACGGTGATTCGGCACGCGAAAGCTACGATAATCTTGTATACAACATTATGAACTACAAAACGGCGCCCGCTGTGCTTTGTATCGGAATGGTAAACAAAGGCGGCGGAAGCGCGCAGGATACTCATACAGAGGTTGCCCGCCACTACGATATTCCGTATATAAGCTATCGCGATGCAGTATGGTGTGATGTCGAGAGCGGTGAGCTTTCTTGGTGCGACCTTTCAAATGACAACATTCATCCGCACGATGCGGGTCACAGACTGGTTGCCGATTTGGTAGTGGATTATATCGAAAAAATTGATAATGCCAAAGAATACAGTGATAATATATGCGATAAGCCGCTTGTCAACAATGTCTTCAGGGATGCAAAAATTTACTATGTCGACGATATAACCCCCGCAGACTTCGGTTGCTTCGCGCGTGAGGCGGTAAATCTTAATAAGATACCGTTCGGTTGGGTAGCTCACGAAAACGGCGGACCGCTTAAGTTTGAATTCGAAAATTGTCGCAGAATTTATATATTGTTTGAAAAGACCAATAAAGGCGATGGCGGTAAGGCAATCGCAAGTGTGCGCGATAAGGAAACCGTGCTTGATGCAGATTTCAAGGACGGTTGGGGCGTATATTACAACAATACTTTGCTTTATGCGGCCGATACTCCTTCAAAGCTTACGCTTACAATAACTCCGCAGTTAGAGGCCGGCAAGCATTTTGCTGTTGCAGGTATTATGGTTTCTTAGGGTAAATAATATGGAAAAGATTAAATGGTTAAGATATAAATACTATCCCATGTTACCGATTGGCAAGAACGGTAGTCGTATTACCGCTTGTAAGGAGCATATAGCGCTTTCAAGAGCTGCCGCGGCAGAGGGTATGGTTCTTCTGAAAAATGAAAACAAGTTGCTTCCTTTAAAAAAGGGAGTAAAGGTCGCGCTTTTCGGAAAGGCGTCTGCCGATTACGTTAAGGGCGGCGGCGGAAGCGGTGACGTTTCCACGGCGTTTGTGAACAATATTTGTGACGGTATGGAAGAAAAGCAAAGCGAGGGCAAGGTGACGCTTTTTGCGCCGCTTACCGACTTTTACCGCCAAAACGTAGCCGAGCAGTACGCAAACGGAACACTGCCAGGTAAAACGCTTGAACCCATAATACCGCAGGATTTGTTAGATGCGGCGGCAGGGGAGTGTGATGTTGCTGTTATCAACATCTGCCGTTATTCCAACGAGGGTCGGGACCGCGATATAAAGGATGATTATTATCTTACCGAAAACGAAAGCATTATGATAGATGCCGTTACTAAACGCTTCGATAAGGTTGTAGTAGTTTTGAACGTTGGCGGTGTCATTGACACGTCTTGGTTTGCGGAAAACGATAAGATTTCCGCAGTGCTTTTAGGTTGGCAGGCGGGACTTGAGGGCGGTATGGCGCAGGCAGATATACTGCTTGGCGACGTTTGTCCGTCGGGCAAACTGACCGATACCTTTGCCGCATCCTATAGCGATTATCCATCCTCTGAAAGCTTTAATGAATCGGAAGAATACGTAGAGTACACCGAGGATATCTTTGTCGGCTACAGATATTTTTGTACGATGCCGCAAGCGCATAAAAAGGTAGTATATCCTTTTGGATACGGTCTTTCTTATACCGATTTTAACATTAAAATTTTAAATGCCCAACTATGTGACGACACAGTTAAAATAGAGGTGAAAATAACAAATACGGGCAATACTGCAGGCAAGCAGGTATTACAGTTATATAGCGCTTCGCCAAGCGGTAGACTGCAAAAGCCGAGAATCGAACTGCGCGATTTTCAAAAAACCGAGCTGTTGGCGCCCGCACAATCCGTTGATATTACATTTGCATTATCGGTAGATTCGCTTGTTTCATATGATGAGCAATCGGCTTCTTACGTTTTAGAGGCGGGTAAATATGAGATTTTCGTTGGCAGTGACTGTGTAACGCTTCAAAGCGCGCTATGCTTCGAATTAAAAGAGGAAAGAACCGTTTTGAAGCTACAAAACCTGTGCATTCCTAAAAAGCTTTCAAAGCGTATGTTGGCAGACGGTAGCTACCAAAAGATTGAAATGGCAGAATACGAGCCAAAATTCGACACTTCTGATTGGCATAAAAAGCCCACATGGAAGTTCGAGCATATTCAACCTGATTTAAGGGAAACCGTTATTCCCGAGGGCAGAATAATGCTTGGTGACGTGGTGGATGGCAAAAATACTTTAGATGAATTTATTTCACAGCTGTCGGATGAAGCGCTTATCGAAATAGTGGGTGGAACACCCAATTATTCGGTGGCAAACACATGGGGCATCGGCGATAACGATGCGTTTGGTATACCACCCGTTATGACTGCAGACGGTCCCGCGGGCTTGCGCATTAAGCCGGAGCTTCAAGTTTATACTACCGCTTGGCCGTGCGCAACGCTATTGGCGTGCAGTTGGAATACAGACATAGTATTCCGTGTCGGGAAAGCTGCCGCGCTTGAGGTTAAGGAAAACAATATCGGTATGTGGTTGGCTCCCGCGCTTAATATTCACAGAAATCCGCTTTGCGGAAGAAATTTTGAATACTATTCTGAAGACCCCGTAGTATCGGGTAAGATAGCTGCCGCTATGGTAAAGGGAGTACAATCAGAAAATATTTCGGCTTGCATTAAGCATTTTTGTTGCAATAACAAGGAAACCGACCGCTTTATAAGCGATTCCCGTGTTTCCGAGCGCGCACTTCGCGAAATATATCTTAAGGGCTTCCAAATTGTTGTAAAGGAAGCAGAGCCGTGGGCGGTTATGACTGCGTACAACTGCCTTAACGGTACGTATACATCGGAGAACAAGGAACTGATAGACGGTATTTTAAGAAAAGAATGGGGTTTTGGCGGTCTTGTGGTTTCCGATTGGGGAAATTATGCCGAACAGTATCGCGAAATTCTTGCAGGCAACAATTTAAGAATGCCGAATTCAAACGGTAAGCGTGTCTTGAAGGCTTTGGAGTTAGGTCTTATAGACCGCGGGGATTTAGAAAGAAACGCTCGCTATGTGTTTGAGTTTTTAATGCGA
The DNA here is from genome assembly GCA_036306845.1 of Acutalibacteraceae bacterium. GTDB lineage: Bacteria > Bacillota > Clostridia > Oscillospirales > Acutalibacteraceae > UBA737. The sequence goes on from JAXJYT010000185.1 coordinate 17,046, forward strand.
TTGGCATAAGTTTGATTGTGTTACAAGTGATATTTATATGTCAACATATAAAGAATTGCGTGAAAGGATGATTTTATGTTCAGAAATTGGTTAAATGAAAACAAAATTGATAACTTTGATTTTTCGGGTCAGCTTTTCCCAAAGGCAAAAGACCGCAAATTCTGGCAAAGCAAATTCCAAAAGCAGTACATAACGGAAGCGGAAAAGCTTATCGGTTGTGATTGGCCTATAATACGCGCTACCGCTTATATGGAGTTCTTTAAGTCGGGTGACCGCAAGTGTCACGAGAATCCCCACTTTGCAAGGCGTCGCGCTTTGGGGTCGCTCGTTATGGGTGAGGTTATGGAGTACAAGGGACGCTTCTTGCCCGATATTGTAGACGGTCTTTTTGCGATTTGTGAGGAAACCTATTGGGGTGTTTCGGCACATGCGTTGCCGCTTATACATAAGGAAGCCGAAAATCTCCCGAATATAACAAGCCACGTAATTGATTTGTTCGCCGCCGAAACGGCAGAGCTTATATCGGTGGTGTACTATCTGCTTTACGATGAGCTTTACGATTTTTGTCCCGAAATTCTTGACCGCATAGAATATGAGATGAACACAAGAATTATACATCCGTACTCTAACCGTAAGGATTATTGGTGGATGGGATACAACGGACCTACAAACAACTGGAACGCGTGGATAATTTCAAACATTTTAACAGTATTTTTACTTATACCCACCACGAAAACGGTGTTTTATAACGCTATTGCCAAAATGCTTTTTGAAATAAATACGTTTTATGCATCTATGCCTGATGATGGCGGTTGTGATGAGGGCGCATCCTATTGGAATATGTCGGGTGGCAAGCTATTTGAATTCTGTGAGCAGATATATCTTGCCACAAACGGCGCCGTAAATTTCTTCGGTGACACAAAGGTGCAAAATATAGGTAAATATATATATCGTGTATATATTGGCGATAATTACGTCACCAATTTTGCCGATGGCTCACCTAATCTGCAAAGCGGTATGAAGTATATACTTTATATGTTCGGTAAGCGTATAGGGGATAGCCGCCTGTCTTCGCTTGCGGGAGAATGTGTAGAGGAATTTAGTCATACGAGCCAAATAGCGCAAATGAAGCGTAAGATATACACGATTATTTATAATGATGAAATTCAAGCTTTGCCTAAATTCAGTGATGATGAGCAACATCTGTTGCCCGATTTGCAGGTGAGCGCCATACACTGCGGAAAATGGTTTTATGCCGCAAAGGGCGGTCACAACAAGGAATGGCACAACCATAACGATGTTGGTAGCTTTATTGCTTATTATGATAATAGACCTGTGCTTATAGACCCAAGCTGCGGCGTATACACAAGGCAGACCTTTATGGTGACTGAGCGTTATAAAATCTGGACAATGCAATCCCTTTGGCACAATCTTCCCGTTGTTAACGGGTGCGCGCAGCTTTCCGAATATGATGAGCACGGCGGTCTTGAAGCAAGGGCGGACTCCTTTACCTTAGATGGCAAAACCACCGATATAAGCTTTGCTAAGGCATATCCGCAAAATGCAGGTGTGGATAAAATAAGCAGAAGCATCGGCGTATCGGATTGCGGGATTACCGTTTGCGATAACTTTGTGTTTGCAAATTCGGAAAACACTGTATGCGAACACTTTATAACTGTGCTTGATGTGAAGATAGACGGTGCCGACGTAATTCTGGGCGGCAAGTTCAGGCTGACCGCTGAAAACTGCGATATTTCTGTCGATAGCGTTGATTTTTGCGGCGATCAAAATCTTACGAAATATTGGCAGACCGATCATCTTAACAGAATAAAATTTAACTTTGACTGTAAAGAAAATAAAAACATAGAATTTAAACTTGTAAAGATAGAAGAATGAAGGTAGAATTAGTAACGGGCGCGAAGGCGCAGAATCTTAACGCGTGACGGTATGGAGAAAACAAAACATATTAAAGGTGAACTTAATGAAAGAAATATACCTTGATATTATGGAAAAAGCGCTCTCGGCTTATACGTCCGAGCGCATAAGGGACTATATCGACGAGGTGAAACGCGACGGGCTTCGTGAACACGGCTTTCCGCGACTTGGTGTTATTACCGGTATACTTATATCGTACGGCAGATGTCGGCATCTAAAAGATGTTTTTATAGAAATTATGGATATCTGCTTCGATGAAATGCCCCGTAGAAAAGCTCAAAATGATTTTTCCGTGCGCGAGGCGTGTTGCCTTTTGATGTTGCTTAAGGGAAAAAGCATTGTAAGTGAGGAACAAATTCAAAAATGGACTTCGCGTATGGCACAGTTTGACCCGTGGCAGATGTACAACGTAATAGCGCCGTCGCCCGACACACCGAACGTTTCAAACTGGGCAATGTTTGCAGGTATTAGTGACTTCGTGCGCGGTGAGCTTTGCGGTATCGATACAAGCGAATTTGTCGATTGGCAGATAAGCTCACAGCTTCTTAACTTCGATGAAAACGGAATGTATCAGGATGATGCGCCGCTTAAAAATCCGATGGTATACGATATCGTTCCAAGACTTTTGCTCGATTTTCTTCTTGCCTTCGGCTACAAGGGTAAATTTAAAACACAAATAGAAGAAATTCTTGATAAATCGGCGCAGCTTACCCTTTTGATGCAATCCTCTACGGGTGAAATGTCGTTTGGCGGAAGAAGTAATCAGTTTATACACAATGAAACTATGCTTATATCCTTTTACGAGCTTGAGGCGCTTCGCTTTGCGCGTAAGGGTGATACGGCGCGGGCGGGCGAGTTTAAGGCGGCGGCGCAGCTATCGGCGCAAAGGGTGCTTGAAGACCTTTCGGCAGAGCCCATAACCCACGTAAAGAACAGATATCCGACCGAAACCTTTTACGGTTGTGAGCCGTATGCATATTTTAATAAGTATATGATAACCGTTGCATCAAATCTGTATATGGGCGCTATGTTTGCCGATGATTCTATAGTGCCTACCGTGGCGCCCGCGTTAGTGGGCGGATATGTCGCTACCACAAGCGAGCATTTTCATAAGGTTTTTTTGTCGGCGTGCGGATATACTGCGCAGATAGAAACAAACGCCGATACCCACTATGACGGCAACGGTATCGGTCGCATACACAAGGCGGGGTGTCCTACGGCATTATGTCTTTCGGTGCCGTTCCCCGCAAAAAATCCCAATTACAAGGTAGAAAAGGAAAACAATAGCGAAATGTCGCTTTGTTGCTATGCGCAAAGCGGCGAAAAGCTGCTTGTCGGCGCAAAGGCGGGAACGAAATATACCCTAAAAAGCAAAGACAGTAACGAAAATATGGCTTCGGCGACCTTTGAAATTTTGCTCTCAAAGGATGTTGCCGTGGAGCAAAAAATCTCTCTGTGCGAAAACGGTGTTGACGTTTACCTTGAGGGTGACGGCAATATAGGATTTATGGTGCCCGTTTTCGATTTTGACGGTAAAAATCACACCGAAATCACCCAAACAAAAAACAGTATACAGGTTAAGTACAAAAATTGTTATTGCAGCTTTGGGTTCGAAGGCGACACTTTTTCCGAACACGAAATTTATTATAACCGCAACGGTAGGTATAGAGTGTATCGTATTGCCGCAAGGCATTTACATATTGTGATAGGAGGCGTTTTAATATGAACGGCAAATATTATGAAATATCAAAAAGGTATCCGAGATTTTTAACAAAAGCGGTAACGCTAAGCTACGATGACGGCAGGGATTTTGACCGCAAAATGATTGAAATTTTAAACGAATACGGTATTAAATGCACCTTTAATCTGAATTCCGGAAGGTTGGATAGCTCTTCGCGGTTTGTGACCTCGGCAGAGGTTCGTGAGCTTTACAGCGGTCACGAGGTAGCGTGTCATACCGTAAACCACCCGCATCTTAATAATCTTGATAATGCGGGGATCGTATACGAGGTAATAAAGGACCGCGAGTATTTTGAGGATATAATGCAACAAGCTGTGCGCGGTTTTGCATATCCCTATGGTCTTTGCGAAACGGAAGGCATGATAGACAGTATAAAAAGCTGTGGTATCAAGTATGCGCGTACAACCGTTTCGACACGCAATTTTGATTTGCCCTGCGATTTGCTACGCCTAAAACCAACCTGTCATCAAGTGGATTCAAAACTTTATGAGCTTATAGACCGTTTCTTTGAGCCCGATGATACCGCGCGTCCGTGGCGCATTAAACCAAAGCTTTTTTACATCTGGGGTCATTCCTATGAATACGAAAACAATTGGGAAGCTCTCGAAAAAATGTGCAAGGCGTTGTCGGGTCACGATGATGTGTGGTACGCTACCAACATAGAAATTATCGATTATATCACGGCGTTTGATATGCTTGTCCGCTCGGCAAACGGTAAATACGTATACAACCCGACCGACAAGGATTTATATGCGGTTGTGAATAATAAAGAAATCGTTTTCGAAGCGGGTAAATCCTATGCTTTGGAGTGATTTTGTGGCGAAACAGAATTGTTTCGCCTAACCTATTCCATTATAAGCATTTGCAGGATTATAAGCGCCACGGTAGCGGGTATACCGAAAATGGCGGAGCCGCCTGCCGAATAGGGATTTACGGGTATGTGTACACCGGTAAAACGCGTGGTAAGATTTATGGCGACAAGCGAAATAATACCCAAAGCCGCATTTAAAAGCAAAGAGCGCAACGGGCGGCGGCTTCTGATATGAAAAACTAATATTATAAGAAAGAAAACACATACCGTAATTACGGCTAAAACGGATAAAACGCGCATAAGAACACTCCTTCATTTAAAGATATGAGGATTAATGTTAAAAAATGCTTGACAAATGCCGATTGTTAATATATAATACTCGTGTTGCATAACCAAAGACAGTAGGTGGCTTGTGCCGTAAGTTTATCGCCTACCGAGGTGAGCGTGAAAATTACCTGTGTTTTTTCATGTCCGCCCATGGTTTTTGGGCGGACATTTTTATTTGTGTTCGTCCCCAATGTGCAAACAAAAATATCGGAGGTGAAACACATTGCCGAACGCAAAAGTTTTAGAGCAGAAGAAGCAACTCGTAGCTGAGCTTTCCGAAAAGATTTCCAAGGCTGTTACAGGTATCGTTGTTGATTACAGCGGTACAACCGTTGCTGATGACACCGCACTTCGTAAGGAATTGCGCGAAAACGGTGTTAACTACTTTGTAGTTAAAAACACTCTTCTTGGCCGTGCCGTTGAGGGTACCGAGCTTGAGGGTATAAAGGAGGTTCTCGAGGGAACAACCGCTATTGCCCTTTCTGAAGATGACTACACCGCTGCCGCAAGAATTCTTTGCAACTTTGCAGAAAAGCACGATAACTTCAAGGTAAAGGCAGGCTTCCTCGACGGTAAGCTTATCGACCTTGCAACCATCGATTCTCTTGCAAAGCTTCCCAGCAAGGAGGTTCTCCTTGCAACTGTACTGTCTGCATTCCAGGCTCCTATCGCCGCATTTGCACGTGCCGTACAGGCCATCGTTGATAAGGATGGCGCTCCTGCAGAAGAAGCTGCAGAATAAAATATAAAAAAACAAACATTAAATTAAATTATTAAATTGGAGGAAATTAAAATGGCATCTGAAAAGATTACTGCTATGATTGAAGAGTTAAAGACTCTTACTGTACTTGAGCTTTCTGAGCTCGTTAAAGCTGTAGAAGAGGAGTTTGGCGTATCCGCTGCCGCTGCTGTTGCAGTTGCTGCTCCCGCTGCTGGCGCTGCCGCTGCTGCTGAAGAGAAGACCGAATTTGACGTTATTCTTAAGGAAGCTGGCGCAGAGAAGATTAAGGTTATCAAGGTTGTTCGTGAAATCACCGGCCTTGGCCTTGCTGATGCAAAGGCTGTTGTTGACGGCGCTCCCAAGACTCTTAAGGAAGCTGTTAGCAAGGACGAAGCTGAAGAGATTAAGACCAAGCTTTCTGAGGTTGGCGCTACTGTTGAGCTTCAGTAATTTAAAATTACAAAGTAAAAAGATGTGTGGAAATTTCCACACA
>JAXJYT010000186.1:0-4473 GCA_036306845.1 Acutalibacteraceae bacterium
AAAGTGGCTTGTCGGAACGCTTTTGAGCGTTTCGACTAACTACAATCATTATAAAATACAAACAAAAACGGCGCTATGCGATTTGCATAGCGCCGTTTTTATCCTATTGCCTCAAGCAAAATCTTGGTTGCAAGTGAGAGCCCTTTAAAAAGGCGGCTTCACATTCAAGACCTAAAAGCTCGGTATAATTATCGGAAAGCTTTTGTAGGATCTCTTTTTGTTTTAGTTACAAAGTTACCTACAAACATTATAGGTAACTTTGTAACTAAAGTCAATAGGTAAATTGTTACCTATGTTATAATGACAACAAAAGAGGTGGTTTTATGAGAGAATATTGTGAAACTATACGTGCACTGCGTGAGGATAGAGATAAAACTCAAAGTGAGATAGCAGATTTGCTTAATGTAAGTCAAAGCTATTATAGCAAATACGAAAAGGGTAAAAGGCAGTTGCCTATACATCATTTAATTACACTTTGCAAATATTATAACATTTCGGCTGATTTTATTCTGGGTCTGCCAAAGAATATGAAATATCCCGAAAGATAAAAGGAGAGGTTTTTTATGTTAGAAGTAGTGAATTTATCAAAGATTTACAGCTCTAAAAAGGGCGCAGAGGTACGTGCGCTTGACGGTGTCAGCTTGCGCTTTCCCGAAAAGGGTATGGTATTTCTGTTGGGAAAATCGGGTAGCGGTAAATCGACGTTGCTTAACGTTTGCGGCGGTCTTGATGCGCCTACCGACGGCGAGATTATCGTAAAGGGAAGAAGCAGTAAGGATTTTACCCAGAGTGATTTTGACAGCTACCGTAATACGTTTATCGGTTTTATTTTTCAAGAGTACAACATACTGAACGAATTTTCGGTTGAGGAAAATATAGCCTTGGCGCTTGAGCTTCAAGGCAAGCCCAAGGACAAGGCGGCGGTAGACGCTTTGCTTAAGGAGGTTGACCTTGAAGGCTTTGCAAAGCGCAAGCCGAACACCCTTTCGGGCGGTCAGAAGCAAAGAATTGCCATAGCGCGCGCTCTTGTAAAGTCACCCGAAATAATAATGGCAGATGAACCGACAGGCGCACTTGATTCCAATACGGGCAAGCAGGTATTTGAAACACTTAAAAAGCTTTCGGAAAACAAGCTTGTAATCGTTGTATCGCACGACCGCGACTTTGCTGAGCAGTACGGTGACCGCGTAATTGAGCTTTGTGACGGCAAAATTTTATCCGATGTAACAAAGTCGTATATTGAAAGCAAAAACCTTACCGACAACGTAAATACGGTTGGTGATGTGCTTTGTATAAAGGAAGGCACCGAGCTTACCGACGGTGATTTTGAAAAAATTAAGTTGTTTTTAAAATCGAAAAAGGGCGACGTTATAATTGCAAACAACGATAAGGACATAAAAAGCTTTAAGAAGGTCAGCAGGATAAGTGACGACGGTGCTAAAGAGGTATTTGTGGAAACCGATGAGGGCGGAATTCAAAAAAATCAGTACACCAAAGAGGACAGTCGGTTTATCCGTTCTAAATTACCGTTGCGCCACGCTGTAAAAATCGGTCTTTCAAGTATTCGCAGTAAGCCGATACGTCTTTCCTTTACGGTTATTTTGTGTACCGTAGCGTTCGTGTTGTTCGGTCTGCTTTCAACGCTTAGCTTTTACGATAGCGATTCTACATTCCGTCAGACTATGCTGGATTCGGGCGATACGATGAAAATCAGAAAAACCTATGAGGTAGAGTGTGTATGGTATACGCCCAACAATGAACCTGCGTCCTATATTTCCGCTTATGAAACACGCTTCAGCGAGGATGAGTTCGCGGAATTAAAGGCGCAGTACGGCGCTTCAACCTTTGGTAGCGTGCCCGTAAATCTTTCGCTTAATTTGCGCACAAATTCATCTAACTATTATATGGGCAATATAGCACAGGTAGGATATCTTGATGAAAGCAATCCGATGCGCGACGGTATAAACGGCACATATCCCGCTAACGATAGCGAAATAGTGCTTACCGAATATCTTGCCGACGTTATTGTTAACTGTAAGAGCTATACTCCGTCGGGTGAAACGATAGAGGTTGCATCGCGTGATGAAATCATAGGCAAAAATATTTCCATAAACGGCGCGAACTATAAGATAGTGGGCATCATTAACGTTGGTACGATTCCGGAAAAATTCGGCACGCTTGCGGATAGCCAAGAGCCCGACGCCCAGCTTAAATCAGAGTTTAGCACTTATTTAGGGGACGGTATGCACCAGATTGCCTTTGTAGGTCATAGCCGACTTGCCGCTTTGGCGAAGGAAAATCAGCCCTTTACTCCCGATAATTACGTAGAGCACCGTATGATAGGTGTGTTTGCCAACGGAAAGGCTGCTAAATATCCCGAATGGTCAAATATTAAGTATATGCCCTATGGCGAGATGACCGAAGGCGTGAAATACACTTCGGTAAACGGAAAAACCGAACCCGCCGACAACGAAGCGATACTTTCCGAGCGACTGTTTATAACCCTTATGTGTGAAACGCTGAACGAACTGCAGAATAACAGTTCCGAATACGACGAAAGGCTTGCCAACATAATCCAATTGGGCTATGCGATAATGGAGAAGGGCGAACACAAGGATGTCGGCGGCAAATCCGTGCTTCAACCCTACACCGCCGCACAGCTTGATGCCAAAAGAACCGAGTTTATAAACGGCATAAAGCAATACAAGGTATCGCTTAAGCTTTCGGCAAAAATGTTCAACGGTAATCAGAATTCTGCTTTTGGTGACGAAAGACAGATTGAGGTTATCGGTATGGCGGATATCGCCGAAGAAGGCGCTTATGAAGCAATGTATTTAAGTGCTGCTACAAACGAAGCAATTTGGAGTGAGCAACGCCAAACCCTTGATTACTACGAGGAATACAACACAAAATATATAGAGGATAAAAATGCCGTATACGGCAATATTTTCCTTCCGTTTGACAAATCCAATGAGCAGACAGAAAAATTCCTTCAAATGTATAAGAACCAAGAATTTGATGAAGAATCCTCGCGCTATGAATTAAGGGGAGAATTTGTTGACAAGCTAAGTATGATTGACGGTCTTGTCGATGGTCTTTCAACTGCATTCCTTTGGATAGGTCTTGTGCTTGCAGTGTTTGCAGCGTTGTTGTTTTCGAACTTTATATCGGTTTCTATATCCCAGAAAAAACGTGAAATCGGTATTCTTCGCGCAGTCGGGGCAAGAAGTGCCGATGTGTTCAAGATTTTCTTCTCGGAGTCCTTATTTATAGCGCTTGTCTGCGTTGTGCTTTCCACAATAGGAAGCGTTATAATTTGCGGATTGCTTAACACATCGCTCGCACAGGGAATAGGTGCATCGCTATTTGTATTTGGACCGCTTTCATTCCTTGTGCTTGTGGCAATAGCGCTTGTAACGGTTGTTGCGGCTACCTTTGTTCCCGTTAACAATGCGGCAAGGAAAAAGCCCGTTGATTCAATAAGAGCACTTTGATACATAAAGTTAGGGTAGAGCGGATAATCCGCTCTACCCTATGCGAACGGTATAACAAAAGCCTTGACGCAATGTCAAGGCTTTTAAATTTGGATATAAAATTATTTCTTTGCGGCTTTCTTTTCCTTGTAGATAACCCAAAGCGGACCCGATACAAAGAGTGAAGAAAGACAACCCGATACAAGACCGAATGCCATCGGAATTGCGAATGAACGCAGCGATGTAAGACCGCAGATTTCGGATACAACAACGATTGTAAGTACCGCGCAAACGGTGGTGGTTGTTGTAACGATGTTACGTGTAAGAACACTTGTAACACTGGTGTCCATATTTTGAGCAATGGTCATATTGGGGTAGAGCTTGTTGTTCTCACGAACGCGGTCATAGATAACGATGGTATCGTTAAGCGAGTAACCGAGGATGGTGAGTACAACCGCCATAAAGTTTGAATCGATAGGCAAGCGGAAGATTACGCAGGTAAAGAAGGCAACCAAAAGGTCGAGCACCAACGCGCAAAGCGCGGTAAGCGCCGCCGAAACGCCGCCGATTTTACTAAAGCGGATACCAACGTATACAACCACAAGTGCGGCGGTGATAAGCACTGCAACAAGACTCTTAACAAAGAAGGAGCCTGCAACCGAGGGGCTTACCGACGTAGAATCGTAAAGCGCAATTTCGTTGTCTTTAAACTTTTCGCTTAAAGCCTTTGTAATGTTTTCCTGTGTTTCGGCATCAAGCGCATCTTTACCCGCAAGGGTAATAACGTAGGTGTTAACGTCACCTGCAAGCGCGGTATTTTGGCTTACGGTAAAGTCCTTATCAAGCTTAGTAGCAACGGTATCCTTAAAATCCTTTTCGGCAAGATCGCCAGAATAAGAATACGAAATCTTCGTACCGCCCGAGAAGTTAATATCAAGCTTGGGACCGAGTACTACGGTAAGAACAAGACCTATTAAAAATAGTGCGGCATAGATTATAG
>JAXJYT010000187.1:0-11108 GCA_036306845.1 Acutalibacteraceae bacterium
CCTTACCATCGTGCTTGGCCGTTTTGAGAAAAAGCTTGATTATTTCAGGAGTTAGTTATGGCGATGTTAGAAGTGAATAATATAAAGAAAAACTTTGTCAAGGTCGAGGTTTTAAAAAATATCAGCTTTTCTCTTGAAAAGGGAGAAGTGCTTTCGATAATCGGTTCATCCGGAAGAGGAAAAACGACACTGCTTCGTTGTCTTAATTTTCTTGAAACGCCCGATAGCGGCATTATAAGCGTTGACGGTAAGGTTTTGTTTGATGATAAATCAGACCATCTTTTAACCGATGAGGAAATACGCGAAAACAGATTACATTTTGGTCTTGTTTTTCAGTCCTTTAATCTTTTTCCGCAGTATAATGTTTTAAATAACGTTACCTTAGCACCAACTTTGCTTAAAAAGGGTACACCCGAAGAAATAGATGCTAAGGCGCGCGAGCTTATAGAGAAGGTAGGACTTACCGAAAAAATAGAAAACTATCCGTGCGAGCTTTCAGGTGGTCAGCAACAGCGTGTAGCAATTGCACGCGCTTTGGCGCTAAGTCCTGATATTCTTTGCTTTGATGAGCCGACAAGTGCACTTGACCCTGAGCTTACGGGCGAGGTTTTACGTGTGATCAAAAGCCTTAAGGCAAACGACAGTACGATGATTGTCGTAACTCACGAGATGGAGTTTGCTCGCAACGTATCGGATAAGATAATTTTTATGGCAGATGGTATAATTGAAGAAATCGGAACACCAAGTGAGATTTTTGAAAATCCAAAATCCGAAAAAACCAAAGCCTTTTTAAAATCCTCGCTTGAAAAGATATAATCTGTGTAAAATTAAAGCGACCGTGAACTTAATGTTCATCGGTCGCTTTCACATTGTAGTGCGTTTTTAACAAAACGTTTGTCGAAAATTAGTATGTTTTGGCAATTTTAATAAATTTCCTTGACATCGCAACTTAAATAATATATTATATATATAATTAGATTTTATAATAATTGTCTGGTGTAATAATGGGGTCTGAAATTCTCAAAAATAATGAAAGTTTAACTGATAATTGTTTGATTTCATATATTAATTCAGGCAAGTATGAATATCTTACGCAGCTTATCAATCGGTATATGCCGTATATCATTAAGATATCGGATAAGTATCGTGGAAGCGGTATAGATGTTGAGGATTTAATTCAAGAGGGTACGTTAGCGCTTTTCTTCGCTGTTAAGTCCTACGATCAAACAAAATCCTCATTTAGCAGTTTCGCATTTATTTGTATTAACCGTTCAATTGTATCTTCACTGCGCTCGTATTACGCGGCGCACCATGTTCCTGAAAACTTGATTTCACCGCTTGATGATGTGGTGCTTTTTGATGATAATAGCCCTGAAAACATTTTAATTGAAAAGGAAGCGTTTGATTCCTTTGCCGATACAATAAAGAAAAATCTATCGAAGCTTGAGTATAATGTGTTTTATGAATTTCTTTCAGGTAGCAGTTATGCCGAGATTGCCGATAAGCTTAATATAACTGTAAAATCTGTTGATAATGCCTTAAAACGCATAAGGATAAAGTTAAAAAAGTGATTTATTCACTTTTATATATGCCCTTTGTAGCTTAAGTTAGAAGAGCGTTGAAAACACAAAGATGTCGGTGCGATTCCGTCCGGGGCAAACCAAAAAATCAAGAGAGGTAAAAAACATGTTTGAAGACAAGACGTTAGTTTGCAAAGACTGCGGCGAAGAGTTCGTATTCACTGCTCGTGAGCAGGAATTCTACGAGTCTAAGGGATTTGTAAACGAACCCCTCCGCTGCAAACCCTGCCGTGATAAGCGTAAAAACGCTGGCAGAGCTCCTCGCGAAATGCACGAGGCAGTATGTGCAGCTTGCGGTGGCACCGCACGCGTTCCTTTTATTCCGCGTGACGACCGTCCCGTATACTGCAGCGAATGCTTCGCAAAGATGAAGGAGCAGGAAGCAGCTGAAACGGAAACTGCCCCCGAAGCTGAATAATTAAAAAAAGTAAGCATCAATAAAAAATAAGACCTTCTTTTGAAGAAGGTCTATTTTTTTATCCTATTTTTACTTGTCAAGACGTTTTTCGGTGAACTTAATAATTTCACAAGCAGGAACAATTATAAGCGCTAATACAAGGCATATAAGGTATTTACCGAAGCCTAATCTTGCAAGACCAAACAGTGCGCCTGCAGGTGTAAGACTTAAAAACGAGCTTATGAAGAGAGTCAGTATGGTGGACATACCCATAAATTCGTTTGAGCGAAAATCAGTAAATACGATTGACCGACTTGTTTTAATATTATAAGCGTGGAAAATTTGCGTAAGGGATAGTGTTAAAAATGTCATAGTCATTGCTGTAGTGTTGCCACCCGTAAAGCCAATACTATAAGCAATAAGTGTAACAACCGCAATTACCACTGATTGAATGACCATTTTAACAAGCGTGCGTAAATCAAAGATTTTTCCGTTGAGTGTAATCGGAGAACGCGACATAACCTGATTTTCGGAAGGCTCCATAGTTAGAGCTATAGTAGGCAAACAGTCGGTAAGAAGATTAACCCATAAAAGCTGTACTGCAGCAAGAGGAGGGAAGCCGAAAACAAAAAGTCCTGTAAGATATGCGATTATTTCACCTAAATTACAGCTAAGAAGATATACAACCGATTTCTTTATGTTTTCAAAGAAACCGCGGCTCTCACGTAGCGCATTTACTATTGAAATAAAATTATTGTTTGTAATAATGATATCGGCGCTACCTTTGGCAACGTCGGTACCTTGCTTACCGACTGCACAACCAACATCGGCCAAATTGAGCGCATCGGCATCCTCAATACTGTTACCCGTAACTGTAACGATTTCACCGCTATCCTGCCAAGCCTTGATTATACGAAGTTTGTCGGCGGGTGTTATTCGTGCGAAAACAGAGTAACGGCTGATGTTTTTAAGTAGTTCATCATCGCTCATTTGATTAAGCTCATCACCCGTTATTGCTTCGGTAGCATCCTTCATAATACCGATTTGTCGGGCAACTGCTTTAGCAGTCATTATATTATCGCCTGTAATCATTACCGTTCTGATGCCCGCCTTATCACAAAGCGCGATACCCTCAATAGCCTCAGCGCGAGGGGGATCGTTAAGACCTAATAAACCGACAAAGGTGAGGTCGCGTTCGATTTCATCGGGATCGGGATTGGCAGGTATTTCTTCAAGGCGCTTTATTGCAATGCACAAAACGCGCAAAGATTGACCTGCAAGATATTCGTTTGCTTCGCGTATCACATCTTTGTTAAAACCAACACACTTTTGCATTACAATTTCAGGCGCACCCTTTACGATTGCTATGGGGTGACCGTTAAACATATTAACGGTGGTCATTGTCTTTCTTTGACTGTCAAAGGGAATTGTAGTAAGGCGTGGATATACATTCTCGATATCAGTCCTGCCAACGCCGTTGAATTTAACACAAGCTTCTTCAATGGCGCGTTCGGTATAATCTGCTTCAAGCATACCGCAAGCGGTAGCAAGCCTTAAAACCATAGCAGTTTTTTCGGGCATTTCATCGCTTTCAATCTCCACAGTGCGCTCACCGTCAAAGATGCATTCAAGCTTCATATGATTCTTTGTAAGAATACCGGTTTTGTGGGCGCAAATAACACCCGTTTTACCAAGCACCTCAAGCGCGCTGATTTTCTTTATTATGATGTTATCACGAACTATACGTTGAATACCAAGTGCTATTACTATTGTAGAAATTGCGGGAAGACTTTCAGGCATCGTTGCAACGCCCAACGCTACCGCATTTAAAAATGCCTGCATAGTGGTGTATGCGAAGTTGCCCGAAGAAAGATTTTGCAAGAAGGTTATTAAAAACGCAACTATGCAAATTACCAAAACGGCGATATTTACGATCTTGCCCGTAGAATTAAGCGTTTCTTTTATGGGCGGTTCTTCAATACCTGTTTGCTGAATAATTGCCGAATTTTTTCCGATTTCGGTATAAAGACCCGTTTCAACAACAACCGCCTTACCGCTACCGTGGGCAACGCTCGTTCCTGAAAATACCATATTTATTCTATTTTCGGCTGGAGTTATGTCTTCTACAGTCTGGTCGGCACGCTTTGCTACGGGTATCATATCATCTGAAAGCACCGTCTGACTGCAACGAAGACCGTTTTCTTCGATGACGCGCGCATCAGCAGAAATATAATCACCCTCACGCAAAACAAGTATATCACCAGGTACTAATTCTTCGGCAGGTATCTGCTTTTCAATACCGTCGCGGATAACCGTTGCGGTTGGATTGGTCGCCGTTCTCAGCGCCTCAAGAGCGCCATCACAACGGTACAGATGATATGCGCTTACAAGAGCGTTAATTACCACAATCGCAATAATAAGAAGGGGGGAGTAAACATCCTTCTGCTCATATATTATCGATAAAATACAAGATATTATGGATATAATTGTAAGCAAATAAACAATTTTGTTGTTAAGCTGTTCAAGAAAACGCTTTAAAAAACTTGGCGATTCAATGCTCGAAATAACATTCTTTCCGTATATGTTAAGGCGTTCATCGGCAACACCGTTGGAAAGACCGCTTTCGGCATCGGTTGAAAGCTCCGCTAAAACCTCTTGTGAGGTTGAACTATGCCAAATCATTCTATCACTCCAATGATAAAAATATGAATATACTATTTATTATAAATAGGGAACTGTTCGCAAAGGGCTTGTACTTCGGATATGATGCGATCCTTGTTGCCCTCAAAATCAACGATAACATCCTTTATCCAATCAGCTATAAGAAGCATTTCTTTCTCCTTGAAGCCGCGTGTTGTAACGGCAGGAGTACCGATACGAAGACCGCTTGTAATAAAGGGACTTTGCGGGTCGTTTGGAATAGTGTTCTTGTTGGCGGTAATATGAACCTCATCAAGTCTGTGTTCAAGCTCCTTACCCGTAATACCAAGCTTATCAAGTTTTAAAAGCATAAGATGGTTGTCGGTGCCGTCGGATACAAGGTCAATACCGTTCTTGCGAAGCGCATCGGCAAGTACTGCGGCATTTTTAACGATTTGCTTTTGATATTCCTTGAATTCTTCTGTAAGTGCCTCGCCGAGTGCGACTGCCTTTGCGGCAATAATGTGCATCAAGGGACCACCCTGTGTACCGGGGAATATAGCCTTGTCAATAACCTGAGCTAATTCCTTGCGGCATAAAATCATACCGCCACGAGGACCACGAAGAGTCTTATGTGTTGTGGTTGTCACAACGTCGGCATAAGGTACGGGGGAGGGGTGAACACCTGCGGCTACAAGACCCGCGATATGCGCCATATCAACCATAAGATATGCGCCAACCTCATCCGCTATTTCACGGAAACGCTTGAAATCAATAATTCTTGAATATGCGCTTGCTCCCGCAATAATCATTTTGGGCTTACACTCAAGCGCTATACGGCGAACTTCATCATAATCTATCATTTCTGTTTCATTGCTCAAGCCATAGGGAACAATATTAAAATATTTGCCCGAAATATTTACAGGTGAGCCGTGCGAAAGGTGACCGCCCTGCTGTAGATTCATACCCATTACAGTATCACCCGGATTAAGCAGTGCAAAGAATACCGCAAGATTTGCAGAAGCGCCGCAATGGGGCTGAACGTTTGCGTGCTCTGCACCGAAAAGACGACAAGCGCGCTCGCGCGCAATGTTTTCTACTATATCTACGCATTGGCAACCGCCGTAATAACGCTTAGACGGATAACCTTCGGCGTACTTGTTGGTAAGCACACCGCCTGCGGCAAGCAAAACTGCTTCGGAAACTATGTTTTCAGAAGCAATAAGCTCAATATTATGTTGTTGACGCTCAAATTCAAGCTGACAGGCATCGGAAACTTCTTTATCAAAGCTTTTTAAATTCTCAAAAAAATTCATTTTATATTCTCCTTTGCTTTTTTACATATTTACCCATTATATATTATGTATAATACCATATATAGTATGCATTTGTCAATCAATAACAACAAAACGGCAGGCTATGCAGCCCGCCGTTTTACTTAATCTACATTTACACCTTTTTTGAACAACCGTATATTTATAAGGCAAATAAGAACTGATACAAAGGAGTAGCAAGTAATTGCTATATATATCATATTTTTTGCGGTTTGAATATCCGGCATGTTGTTGGTTATAAAAAGACTCATAAAATCCTTATTAAATATTGCTATACAGAACAATATGGCAAGTATTATTGTCTGACTTACAAAGAAGGCTATTGCACCAAACAATACTGAAAATCCCGTTTTCGCGGTGTTTCTTCTGTGACCTAATATAATTCCCGTAAATCCGCACTGTAAAATGTTTAAAAATTCTAAAAATAGCACGAAAACTAATAATGCAACAATTCCTAATATCGTGCTATCGTAAGCTTCTGCCAAAGGGAATAACATATTTTTTATGAAATTCAGATTTTCTTTAGAGTAATACGCCGTAAACAATACTAAACAAATTACTGCGAAGCTCACAAAAAGAGTAATTACGGTTGTTAAAATTTTTGATAAATAATGTGTTCTCTTTTCTATTGGTAAGGTATGCGTAAGATAGGATTCATCTCCGTAAAAATTGGTTTTAAATCTTACCCACATTCGTAGTATGTTGTTTATAAGCGTACTGCACATCATAGAAATTGCGGCACCTTGTGTAATCTCACCTATAATTCTAAGTACAAGTGAATTATGAAAACTGAAAAATATCCTTGTCAGCATACCGAAAAGCATTGACAGTATATAAAAAATTACGAGCAATTTAAAAATATTTTTTAGGTCGTATTTAAGTAATTTCTTTAACATCTGAACATCCTCCTGAAAATTTCATCAATAGAAGCGTCTTCGCGGTTTCGTAGTTCATCCGCTTCGGCGGTAAGTATTATTTCACCTTTATCAATAAAAATAACGTTGTCCAATATCCGCTCAATGTCACTTATAAGATGCGTTGAAATAATTACGCTCGCACCATCGTTGAAATTAGTAAGAATGGTATCTAAAATATAGTCACGGGTAGCAGGGTCTACGCCGCCCAAAGGCTCATCAAGTATATAAAGGTCTGCTTTTCGACTCATAACCAGTACCAACTGTACCTTTTCCTGCATACCTTTACTCATTTTTGCAAGTTTCTGATTGATATCAAGTCCCAAATCTTCTAAAAGTTTATAAGCCTTGTTACTATCAAAATTATCGTAAAATTCTTCAAAATACTTTACGGTTTTTTCTACAGTCATACTCTTATCGAGATATGAACGTTCGGGAAGGTAAGAAATAATTTTCTTGCTTTCAATACCTATTGGTTCACCGTTTATAAGAATTTGTCCCGAGCTTATAGTTAAAAGGTCATTTATAAGCTTTATGAGCGTGGATTTTCCCGTGCCGTTTTTACCTAAAAGACCAATTATTTTACCGTGCGGTATGGTTAAATTAATGTTTTTAAGTATTTGTTTTTCGCCGAAGCTCTTGTTTAAATCAATACATCTTAATAATTCCATTAACTGTTTCCTCCTAAACTATTTATAAGCAATAATATTTCGCTTTTATCAAGACCAATATTTTTCATGGTCCTTATATATTTTTGAGTAATTATATCGGCATACTCTTGCTTGCACTTTTCAATAAGCATAATATCTTCTGTTACAAACTTTCCGTTAGTACGCTCGGTAAATACAAGGCCACTATCCTCAAGCTCGGCAAGTGCCTTTTGTACGGTATTAGGGTTTACCTTTAACTGTAACGCTAAATCCCTGACAGAAGGCAAACGCTCGCCCGCAGAAAGCTTTCCGGATATAATATCTTTTTTAAGTTGTTCAACAAGTTGAAGATAAATCGGAATATTGTTGTCAAAATCAAACGTCATTATATCTCCTCGTACACTGTATTATTAGACTAATACAATGATACAGTATAATTATAATGTTGTCAAGTAGTTTTATTAAAAAAATTCAGGCACCTTCAATAAAGAAGGCACCTGAATTTTTTATACATCAAGAGAGGTTATATCGTCAAGGCTTTCGCGCTTAACTGCAATATAGGATTTACCGCCCGACAGCATAACTACAGGAGGACGGGGAATACGGTTATAGTTTGATGCCATTGAATAGTGATAAGCGCCCGTTGTCATCACTGCAACCAAATCTCCGCGTTTCATATCAGATGGCATATTTACGTGTTCCTGTATAATATCGCCGCTTTCACAACAACGCCCCACCACCGAGCATTCCATATCACGCGTATCTCCCATTCTGTGTGGGGGGACCACCGTGTATTCGGAGCCGTATAATGCAAATCGGGGATTGTCGGTCATACCGCCATCAACCGAAATGTAGTTTTTATATTCGGGTATTTTTTTCACGGTGCCGACGGTATAGAGTGTAAGTCCTGCATCGGCAACAATACTGCGACCGGGTTCAAAGCAGATAACGGGCATTTGGATACCGTGTTCCGCTACCTTTTGGTAGACACGCTTAGCAACCTCTTTAATACTGCTTGCAATATCTATTGTGGGATCATCAGCCACGTAGCGTACACCGTAACCACCGCCCAAATCAAGACGTTTTGCATCATAACCGAAGCACTTTTTCATATCGCTTAAAAACTCGGTCATAACGTCAACTGTCTGAATATAAACACTCGAATCAAAAACCTGTGAGCCTATGTGGCAATGAAAACCCTCAAGCTCAACGTGTTTAAGTGATAACGCAAGTGCCGTTATGTTTTCTGCCTGCTTTGTAACAATGGCAGAGCCAAACTTTGAATCAACCTTACCCGTAGCTACCTCTTCATAGGTGTGACAGTCGATTCCGGGTGTAATACGAAGCATAAC
The DNA here is from genome assembly GCA_036306845.1 of Acutalibacteraceae bacterium. Classification (GTDB taxonomy): domain Bacteria; phylum Bacillota; class Clostridia; order Oscillospirales; family Acutalibacteraceae; genus UBA737. Next base: position 8,868 of record JAXJYT010000187.1, read on the forward strand.
CTTTTGTATTATGTTATGCTTATACGCTATTTCATCAATGGCGCATAGCTCTTCTTCGCTGTCAATCACAAAATAACCGATACCGTTGCTTATTGCAAAATCAATGTCCGCATCGGTCTTGTTGTTTGAATGGAAAAAAGCGTTTGATAGTGGGAAACCCGCCTTCATTGCGGTAGCAATTTCACCGCAGGATACAACGTCAATGCCCATATCCTCCTCGCGCATTATTTCATACATACGCTTAAAGGAAGCCGCTTTTGATGCATAAAGCACCTGACCCTTATCACCAAACGCCGACCTTACGGCATTAACATAGGTGCGGCAGCAAGCTCTTATTCTGTCCTCATCCATAAGATAAACGGGTGTGCCGTATTCTTTGGCAAGGCTTACTGTGTTTTGACCTGCGAAATATAACGTGTTGTCCTTAACAGTCAAATTTTCACAAATCAAATCGCGTGAAAAATCGTAGTTATTCAAAGGTAAAATCCTTTCGTTAAAGCATAGTAGCACGAAGCTCTTCGTTGGATAGCGGAGAAAGGTCGCAAGGCGCAATATCAAATACCGTTTTGCAACCAAAATCACCGCGACCGTAAAGCTTATAAACTGCACGCGCATAGGCTACTAATACACTTGCGGTGAATTCAGGATTTGAATCAAGCTTCAGGCTATATTCTATTATATGGTGATTTTCACCGTTTGCACCGGTAGTGCCCGTATGGATAACAAATCCGCCGTGGGGAAGCGTACTGTGGTCACGCTCAAGTTCTTCTGCGCTTATAAAGTGAACAACGGTGTCATAATCTGCAAAATAGTTGGGCATGGTCTTAATTTCCCGCTCAATTCTCTCGGTATCTGCACCTTCATCTGCAACAACAAAGCATTCACGAAGATGCTTTTCACGTGTGGTAAGCACGGGATTTTCGCCAGAACGCACTGCATCAAGCGCCGCATCGATCGGAACGGTATACTGCCGTGCATCCTTTACACCTTCAATACGGCGTATGGCATCGGAATGACCTTGACTTACGCCCTTGCCCCAAAAGGTATAATCTTTACCGCTGGGCAAGATAGCTGAAGCGTATAGGCGGTTTACGGAGAACATACCTGGGTCCCATCCGCCCGAAATAAGCGCTACACGGTGGGCGCCTTTAGCAATAGCATCAGTATTTGCAAAATGCTCGGGTATCTTAGCGTGTGTGTCAAAACTGTCAACAACATTGAAATTTTTGGCTAAATCCGGTGTCATAACGGGCAAGTCGGTTGCACTGCCGCCGCAAATGATTACAACATCAATATCGTTTTTGTATTTAAGAATGTCATCGGCACTATAAACTTTAGCACCGCTTACAGTTTTTACGCTGTCTGGATTGCGACGTGTGAAAACACCGAAAAGCTCGGCATCTTGTGCAGAATTTACCGCGCATTCAACGCCGCGACCTAAATTGCCGTAACCGTAAATTGCAATTTTCATATACAAACCTTCCCTAAAATTCAATTTCTGCTTCACGCATAAGCGCAAAAAGCTTTGCTTCATTCTGCGATTCCATAGGGGTGAGCGGAAGTCTGAGATAATTTTCACCGTATCCCATAGCCGACATAGCCGCTTTTACGGGAATCGGGTTCACCTCACAGAATAACGCATCAATAAGTTTTAAATACTTAAGCTGTATCTTGCGGGCAGTATCTATATCACCCGATAAATATTTATGACACATTTCGGAAGTTTCATTCGGTAAGAGGTTAGAAAGCACCGAAATTACACCCTTGCCACCCAACGACAAAACGGGTACAATCTGGTCATCGTTGCCCGAATAGATATCAAAATCCTCACCGCAAAGATTTGCTACTGCGGCAATTTGCGATATGTTACCGCTTGCTTCCTTGATACCAACGATATTAGGGTGCTTTGCAAGTACTGCACAGCTTTCAGGTGTAAGGTTACAACCCGTACGGCTTGGTACGTTATAGAGAATACAAGGCTTGGTGCTAGCATCAGCAATAGCGCTAAAGGATTTAATGAGACCGTTTTGTGTTGCCTTGTTATAATAAGGGGTTACAAGCAGCATCGCATCGGCGCCAACCTCACAAGCATATTTTGTAAGCTCAATAGCGTATGCGATATCGTTGGAGCCGGTACCTGCAATAACGGGAACGCGACCTGCAACCTTATCCACACAAAATTTGATAACCGCCTTATGCTCGGCATCGGTGAGGGTAGAGCCTTCACCCGTAGTACCTGCC
>JAXJYT010000188.1:0-2734 GCA_036306845.1 Acutalibacteraceae bacterium
GTAAAAAGATGTGTGGAAATTTCCACACATCTTTTTTGTTTTTATAAAAATTATTTAAATATGCGAATGGATAAGTTTCGCCTTGCCCGTAAGCTTTGCCTTGATTCCTGCGGGGATAAACAAGCTATCGCCCTTTTTAAGATTCATCGTTCCGCCCGCATAGGATAACGTAATATTGCCGTCAAGGATAAGCAACGATACAAAGCAGTCGTTATCGTATATGCCGAGATTTCCGTCAATGTCACAAAGCTCACTTTTGAAAAGCTCACAGTTCGCAAGCTCTCTTACCGTACCAAAGGGGTAAAGCGTGATTTCACCCACGTCACCGTAAGGAAGGGTAGGCTTTTCGGTTTTTGTAACATCCACCGCTTGTTTTATATGTAATTCACGGGGCTTGCCGTCGGCATCAAGTCTGCCGTAATCGGATATGCGGTAGGTGGAGTTGGAATTCTGTTGAATTTCGGCAATAAGAATACCCTTGCCGATGGCGTGCATCGTGCCTGCCTCGATAAAGAATACGTCACCGCGCTTTACGGGCACGAAATTGCAAACCTCACTTAATCGGTTATCGCGGATGCGGCGCTCAAATTCCTCGCGCGAAATATCACGGTTGAAGCCGTAAATAAGCTCGGCGCCCTCATCACAATCAACTACGTACCACATTTCTGTCTTGCCGTACTCTCCTTCGTGCGACAGGGCATAGCTGTCATCGGGATGCACCTGAACTGAAAGGCGGTCGCGCGCGTCTATAAGCTTTATAAGAAGCGGGAAATAGGGAAAAGCGGCGGCGTTTTTGCCGATTGCCTTGTCGCCCCACTTAAGCAGTGCCTCGCTGAGCGTTAGCCCTGCCAGCTCACCGTTGCGGACAATACACTCGCCGTCCTTGTGGCAGGATAGCACCCATGCCTCTGCGGCGATTTCACACTCGGTTTCAAAGCCGTATTCTTCAATGAGTCTTGTACCGCCCCATATATTATCCTTTATGGGCGCTTTAAGCAGTAACGGATACATAAATTCAACTCCCCAAAACTTCATATATACACTTACATTATATCACCATTATCAAAAATTGGCAATCGGTAATTTTACGGTTGCGTGACAAATAATTTTTTGATAAAATAAATTCATAAAGGGGTGGTTGTTATACTTATAATCTATCTTGTTGCCGTTAATATAATTGCGGCGGCGGTTTGTATATACGATAAGCATCAGGCAAGGCGCGGCGGTTGGCGGATAAGTGAAAAATTTCTTTTCGCGATAAGTCTTGTCGGCGGCGCTATTGGTATGTATCTTACAATGCTTCAAATCCGACACAAGACAAAGCATATGCATTTTATGGTCGGACTGCCCTTGATAATTCTGGCGCAGGCGGCAATTTTGTTTATTGCTATTGACAAAGGCTTGATTTTGACATAAAATATATAAAACGAATCTTCGGGGGCGGGGTGCAATTCCCCACCGGCAGTGAAGAGTAAATAAAACAATCCTAACCGACAAAAATTGTGTCTTTTCGGCGCTTTTCCGCTTGCGCATTTTGAAAGGCAAGCGCCTATCAAAATGCGGCGCGCAGAAAATCACACCAAAATTCACTGATTTTATGAAAAGTTGTTATTGTTTTATTAACTCTAAGCCTGCGAGTCTTTTGTGACTGATTTGGTGAAATTCCAAAGCCGACGGTACAGTCCGGATGAGAGAGGATTTTGGCGTACAGTATTTTTGCCCCCACTTTTTGTGGGGGCTTTATTTTTACTTAAAGGGCGGTATACTTATGCAAAAAACAAATTTAAAGAAAATATCCGTAGCGGCAATGCTTTGCGCGGTAGCATACCTTTGTATGTTTATGTTTAAATTCAAGGTAAGCTTTTTAACCTTTGACTTTAAGGATGCGGTTCTCTGCATTTCTGCATTTCTCTTCGGTCCGCTTTACGGTATTGCTTCCGCGGTGGTCGTTGCCTTTGCAGAATTTATATCGGTAAGTGATACGGGTGTATACGGACTTATAATGAATATACTCTCAAGCGCCACCTTTGCGGGCGTGTGCGGCGCGTTTTATAAATACCGTCGTACCCTTTCGGGCGCAATTACGGGCGGTATCGCGGCGGTACTTTGTATGACGGCGGTAATGATGGTCGCCAACGTGTTTATCACGCCCTACTATATGGGCGCGGCGCGCTCCGATGTGGTAGCGATGATACCAACGCTGCTTTTGCCCTTTAATCTTTCAAAGGGTATCGTTAACGCCGCAATTACTATGATTATATATAAACCCGTTACCTCGGCGCTCAGAAAAGCGCGTCTTGTGGAGGGCGCATCGGGTAACACCGACCACAAGAAATTTGTGCTTCTGGCGGCAATATCGCTTGTGGCGCTTATTGCCGTGGTGTTGGTTATTATATTTATTCTGAACGGCACCTTTACCTTCGGTAAAAATTAGTTGTTGACAAAACGGACTTCAGGTATTAAAATATCTAAAGGAAATTAAATATCAGTCCTTATCAAGAGTGGTGGAGGGTACAGGCCCTGCGAAGCCCGGCAACCTGTTTTTACAAGGTGCCAAATCCTGCGGATAATCCGGAAGATGAGGTTTTATATACCGCTTATCTTCGGATGGGCGGTATTTTTAATAATGGAATAGGTTAGGCGAAACAATTCTGTTTCGCCACAAAATCTTTGATTTTGCGACAAATTTTTACTAAAAATTTGTCCTATCCCATTGCAATGAATGTTGTGCAAA
>JAXJYT010000189.1:0-4112 GCA_036306845.1 Acutalibacteraceae bacterium
CCGTTTAACCTCTGCCAATGCGATACCGAGATAGTGACTTTGGCGTTCGGGCTCTATCGTACCATCAATTATTCCGTCTATAAAGCCGCCTATTGTTGTCATCGGTGTTTTAAGTTCATGCGATACGTTCGCGATAAAGCTTTTCCTTGTTTCCTCAAGCCGAGAAAGCGAATTCGTCATACCGTTAAAGGCAACGGCAAGCTCACCGATTTCATCATCACTTGTAACGGGAATTCTACGCGAAAAATCGCCTTTAGCCATTGCGCGTGCCGCTTCCGACATAAGCTTAAGCGGTTTTATGAGCCGATAGCTCATAAAATAAAGCGCAAAGAACATAAGCACCAAGGGAACAATAGCAGCCAAAAGATAAATTTTTATTACCTGCTTTGCGAGCGCGTGTACGGCATCCGATGATGCAGCGGCAACGACATAGCCGTATGCCTTACCGCTTGTACCGACCAGCTGCTCACCCACAACGTAACGTGGACGGTTAAAGGCACCGTCAAGCGTAGACATTATACCGTGGTTTTCCTTTTGCATACGCTTTAGATTTTCCTTTGAGATAAGGGTGCCCGTATGGTCACAGTTCCTATCCTTTTCCCACTCATCGCAGCTGCAAATTCTTATAACTCCACCCTCGTCAATTATAAACATATCAAAATCGTATATGCTTGATGAATTGAGCATCATATAATGTACGTCACGCGCATATCCGACAGAATCGTTATCATACGCGTACTGTACAAAATGAGAAACAGAATCACACGCCTTGCCGAGCGCCGTATATTTTTCGCTTACAAGATGATTACTGTACACAAAGGTAAGTATTATCATCATAACGGTAAGACTGAAAAGGACTATTGCCGCAGTTGTAGAAAAAAACTTTTTAAAAAGCTTATGTCGCATTAACTACTTTACCTCAAACTTATATCCGACGCCCCATACGGTTTTAAGTGACCACGCATCAGACACGCCCTCAAGCTTTTCGCGAAGGCGTTTAACGTGAACGTCAACCGTGCGGGAATCGCCGTAATAATCAAAGCCCCATACCTCATCAAGAAGCTGGTCACGGGTATAAACACGATTAGGGTTGCTTGCAAGGTGGTACACAAGTTCCAATTCCTTAGGCGGTGTATCGATAGCCTTTTCATTCACCACAAGCTCATAATTAGTAAGGTTTATGCGAAGCTTATCATAGCGTACCTCTTTGATATCAGAGGATTTTTTACCGTCACCGCTACGGCGTAGAACCGCTTTAATGCGGGCAACCACCTCTTTGGTGTCAAAGGGCTTGGTTATATAATCATCGGCACCAAGCTCCAATCCCAAAATTTTATCAAAGGTTTCACTTTTAGCAGTAAGCATTATAATAGGAACCGATGAGGTTTTGCGGATTTCACGGCAAACCTGCCAACCGTCAAGGCGGGGCATCATAATATCAAGCAGAATTAAATCGGGATGATACTGTTTGGCATATATGATTGCCTGCTCACCATCGGTTGAGGTTACGGTTGAAAAGCCATCCTTTTCAAGATATATTCGCAATAACTCGCATATATTTGCATCGTCATCAACAATCATTATTTTTTGATTATCCATCATTACTCCTCCAAACCGCAAATTCTACTGCCTTTGGCACCATAATATAATATTTATATTAATAAAATGTGAATATTTATTTAAACTATTTTCAATTATATGGTTACAAGATGGTTTTGTCAAGAAAATGCCCCCAAGCCATAGGCTTGAGGGCTTAAATTTTATTCTTGACTGAAATCATCTTTGCCTACACCGCAAAGTGGGCAAACGAAATCATCGGGTAAATCCTCAAACTTGGTGCCTGCGGCGATACCGCCTTCAGCATAGCCTTCGGTTTCATCATAAACCCATCCGCATACGTCACATACGTATTTCATTATTATTTCCTCCTAATTTATTGTATTTTTTCAAAATCAGCGGCGCCGTGCTTACAAAGCGGACACACAATATCATCGGGCAGTGTATCGCCTTCGTAAACCCATCCGCATATTTTGCATACATAGCCGACCTTACCCTCGGTTTCAGGCTTTGGCTTTACGTTATCCTGATAGTAGGTATAGGTCATCGTTTCACGTTCGGATATTACACGTGCTTCGGTAATGCTGCATATAAACATACCGTGAGTATCAAGGTCAACGTACTGTTCTACCTTTAGCGAAATAAACGAATTTATGTGCTTTGGCAAGAATACAAGACCGTTATCCGAACGAAGCGGCTCACATCCTGCAAACTTGTCAACGCTTCTTCCGCTCTGGAATCCGAATTTTTCGAACACCGAAAACGGCGCATCGACAGACAGACAGTTAATATTCATTTTGCCCGTTTGCTTTATTACGTGGTGTGAATAGTTTTCCTTGTTTATGGTAACTGCAATCTGATTGGGCGTGTTGGTAACCTGAGTTACGGTATTTACGATAAGTCCGTTATCGCGCCTACCGTCATTAGAGGTTACAACGTAAAGACCGTAGCCAATATTAAAAAGCGCACCCATATCGTTTTTATCGGCAGTATCATCTGCCATAGCAAGATAATCGCGGCAAAGCTCGTTAGCAAGCTCTGAAATCTGGTTTGTACTTTCCTCGTTTAGAGCCGACATAATCTTAACGGTATTTTCAGCAAAGCGGAGATTCTTGCATGACTCAAGCATACCGCGCATTACCTTTGATGCAAGCGGAGCCCAGCTACCGTTTTCGATAAGGGCTACCGTTCTGTTCTGGAAGTTGCGCTCGGTTAAATGATTTATAAATTCGTGCATGAAAGGAAATATTCCCGCGTTATAGGTAGTGGTTGCAAGTACAAGCTTATTATATCTGAAGGCATCCTCTACCGCCTCTGCCATATCGGTACGGGCAAGGTCGTGTACGGTTACCTTGGGACAACCCTTTTCCTTTAGCTTTTCGGCAAGCAGATTTACCGCCTTTTTAGTATTCCCATAAACGCTCGTATATGCAATAACTATGCCTTCGCTTTCACTTTCATAGCTTGACCAAGTATTATAAAGACCGATATAATGGTCAAGATTTTCCTTTAATACAGGTCCGTGAAGCGGACAAATCATATCGATGTCAAGGCCTGATGCTTTCTTAAGCAGAACTTGTACCTGAGCACCGTACTTACCAACAATACCGATATAATAGCGACGCGCTTCGCAATCCCATTCCTCATCAACATCAAGCGCGCCGAATTTACCGAAGCCGTCGGCAGAAAATAGTACCTTGTCGGTTGAATCATAGGTAACGATAACCTCGGGCCAATGCACCATAGGCGCCGCAACAAAGCTAAGGGTATGTGTACCTAAATCCAAAGTATCTCCCTCACCCACAACAATGCGATTGTCGGCAAAATCGGTACCGAAAAAGTTTTTCATCATAGCAAACGCCTTTTGTGATGAAACAATCTTTGCCTTTGGATATGTTTTGATAAAATTATATATGTTTGCCGAATGGTCGGGCTCCATATGCTGAACGATAAGATAATCGGGGCTGCGTTCACCAAGTGTGTTCTGAATGTTATCAAGCCAAGCGTGTGTAAAACGTGCATCAACGGTATCCATTATTGCAATTTTTTGGTCCATAATCGCATAGGAATTATAGGACATTCCGTTAGGTACTATATACTGACCTTCAAACAAATCAACCTCGTGGTCATTTACACCGATATACTTTATGCTATCCGTTATTAACATATACTATTCTCCTTGATTTAAATTCCTTTTTATAATATAATTTTATTGTTGGGCTTGTCGTTTCAATTTAATATAATCCCATAAAAGCCCTAAAGCCGCCACTAAAAGATAGAAAACACGCACTGAGATTATAAAATTGTACCTTAGCACCTCGGACACGTCGCCGTATTTGCAGGAAACATCAATATTGCGGTTTTTAGGGTTAACCTTTATAATGGAGTTTATAAAACCTAAAAGCGGATAAACTATCGCGCAACAGCTACCGTAGCGGATAGCCGTCTGCGCCGCATCCTTTGCCGAGCATACAACGATAAAGTCAAACCTATTTACCCTACCGTGTTCTATTCCACGCTCAAGCCTTTTGAATACGGTTTTTATAATTTTTGCG